>RFHX01000187.1 GCA_003695725.1 Candidatus Schekmanbacteria bacterium | reverse complement strand
TCCTTATTTGATAGAGAATCGCCAAATTTTTGTACAAGTTCATTTGCTATTTCTTTGAGATACTCTCCCGGATAACCTCCTTCAGGAAATGAAATATCTCTTCCAATGGCTTCATAATAACGGGCTTGCAGAGATTGTCCAAGCTTTTCAATTTGATTGCCAAAATCATTTATATAATACTCCCTGCATACATCATAGCCGGCAAATCTCAAAACATTGGCAAGGACATCCCCCACTGCAGCACCTCTTCCATGTCCTATATGCAATGGCCCCGTTGGATTAGCACTGACGAATTCAAGATTACAACTTTTTCCTTTGCCAATATCAGAGCTTCCGAAATCTGTGCCCTTTTCTACAACATCAGCGATTACACTTTGCCATGCATAATCTTTGAGGAAGAAATTTATGAAGCCAGGACCTGCAATTTCAACCTTATCAACAAGGCTGTTTTCAAAAGAGCCAATTATCTCTTCTGCTATATCACGGGGCTTCCTTTTTAATATTCCGGCAAGCGCCATTGCAGCATTGGTTGCAAAATCCCCATGCTGTTCATTCTTTGGCCTCTCTATTACAATAGGCGGCATTTTATCGATTGACGCATCTTTCACTACCTTATTGAGGGCTTCTTTCAAACTTTTTTCAATCCTTCTTTTCAAAGCTAATCTCCATTTCAAATAGCTGTAGAATAAACAAGTAAAAAACTGTTGAAAGCATATCAGCAGAAAAATATTATTTCAACAATTGAGGAATGTGTAATTACTTGGATTTCAAAAAAAATCAATAATTCATTTAATTCATTGGCTTTTATTCGATTCTTTAAATTTGCATATGATTTTAGTTGAATTTTTAAAAGGTTTAGGGTTTATGTTAATAATATGAATGTGCTAAATAAACCAGATTTTAAAACTATAGGAATTGTATCTAAACCTCTCAAAGAAAAAGCCTCTGAAGTCATAAGCAATTTAATTGCATGGCTTAAAGAGAGAGGCAAAACGGCAATTCTCGATGAAGATACAAAAGCGCTCTTAGACGATTACGACGGCAAACATACTAGAAAATCCGATATTCCCTCAAACTGCGATTTAGTAATAGTATTAGGAGGAGACGGTACTTTTTTGAGTGTAGCTCGCCTACTGGTTAAAACAGACATTCCCATTCTTGGCATAAATCTAGGAAGTTTGGGTTTTTTGACAGAAACAACACTAACCAATATGTATAAAGTCATTGATGATGTTTTTAAAGGCAACTTTGAAATTGACAATAGAATGGTTTTGCGCACCCATGTGCACAGGCAGGGTGAAAGAATTGCAGAATACAACGCACTTAACGATGTAGTAATAAACAATGGTGCTCTTGCACGAATTATCACAATGTCAACTTTCATCGACAACAAATTTGTTACCCGTTATAGAGCCGATGGTCTAATTGTATCAACACCAACGGGCTCAACGGCTTATTCTCTTGCCGCAGGGGGACCGATAGTTTATCCGAATCTTGATGTTATAACTATTTCACCAATTTGCCCTCATACCCTCGGCAATCGCCCTATCGTCATTCCAGGTTCAAGCATAATTGAAGTAACTTTGGAAACAAAAACAGAAGATGTTCTTTTGACACTGGACGGGCAGGTAGGTTTTACATTGCGCTCAAAAGATGTAGTTGAAATCAAAAAATCTGAAAAGCCAATAAGGATTATACAGAGCAGGGAAAGAAACTACTTTGAAACACTGCGCACAAAATTGGGATGGGGCAACTCTGAAAAAAACCATTAAAATATGTTGTCAGAACTTTCCATTAAAAATTTTGCAATTATAGAAAACCTGAAAGTCTCTTTTGAAAAAGGGCTCAATGTCTTTACAGGCGAAACAGGAGCAGGAAAATCCATAATAGTTGATGCCCTTACCTTCGCCCTTGGAGGGCGCGCCTCAACAGATTTAATAAGGACAGGTGCAGAAGAAACAGAAGTAGAAGCTGTTTTTGAGCTTGAGGCAGGACATCCCCTTTTTTCATATCTCTCGGAAAAAGGAATCGACTGCGAAACTGATTCCACTTTATTTTTTAAAAGAATTTACAATAGAAAAGGTAAAAATTCGGTTTACATCAATAATCAGCGCTGCACTCTCTCTGTTCTCAACAAGGCAGGAGATTTGCTTGTGGACATACATGGACAGCATTCACATCAACAAATATTGAAAGAATCCTTTCAGCTCGAAATTATCGACTCCTTCGGCAATCTCTTCAAATACCGTGACGAAGTTAAAGAACTTTTTAAATCACTTTCCGAATTGAAAGAAAAATCAAAGAGTTTGAAAGCAAAAATAGAAGAAATGAGAGATAAAAAAGAACTGCTTCAGTTCCAAGTAGACGAACTTACTAAAGCAGATTTAAAAGAAGGAGAAGAAGAAGAGCTTGAAAAGGAACGGACAATTTTGAAAAACTCCCTTTCTATACTTGAAGCGCTTTCACAATCGCTGAAAGCACTATATGAATCTGAAACTTCAGCATATACGGTTCTCGGAGAATGCGCTTCAATTATTCGGAAGCAGTCAAAATTTGATGAAAAACTGCAAGATTATTCTTCGCGGCTCGATTTATTAGTTGGTGAAATTGACGACATATGTAGAGAAATCGAAAAATATTCAGAAAAGCTCTCTTTCGATGAATCCCGCTTAAATGAAATTGAAGAGAGACTCTTCACAATTCAGGAATTGAAGCGGAAATATCATTGTAGTATAGAAGAGTTGATCAAAATACGAGAAAAAAAAGAAAGAGAGCTTCAATCAATAGACTTAGACTCTAAAGAACTTGAAAAAATAGATAAAGAAATTGATTTTTTAGAAAAAAAACTTCACACAAAATGCAATGAGCTTTCAATGAAAAGAAAAGAAAAAGCGATAAAGCTTGAAAAAGAAATTCAAAGAGAGCTTTCATTTTTGAATATGGAAAAAGTAAAATTCAAAATATCTTTTTCCACAAGCCCTGAATTTATTTCGCAAAGCGGAATGGACAAAGTCACATTCCTTATATCACCTAATCCGGGAGAAGATTTAAAACCGCTTTCAAACATTGCCTCTGGCGGCGAGCTTTCAAGGTTTATGCTTTCACTCAAAGCAATAACTTCAAAATTTTACGAAATGCCGGTTGTAGTTTTTGACGAAATAGACGCCGGAATTGGGGGACAAACAGCAGAAAAGGTTGGTAAAAAACTGAAAGATATTTCAAAGGATAGAGAAGTTTTATGTATTACACATTTTCCCCAGATAGCAAAATTTGCATCGTGCCACTATCTTATTTCAAAAACCATTGAAGGAAACAGAACATTAACAAATATCAAGAAACTAACCAAAAAAGAACGCATTGAAGAGCTTGCGAGAATGTTTGGAAGTGATTCAACCTCAGAAGTCTCAAAGAAGCATGCAGAAGAGATGTTGAAGGCAGGAAATTAAAAAATATCTATTCAATTGTTATTCTGTTTTTACCGTTCTTTTTGCTTTCATATAGAAGGTCATCTGCCCTTTTAAGAATTGACTGGGGAGTATCATCTATCTCTGACATTGTTGCTCCCACCGAAACACTGATATTAATGCTTTTCGAATTCAAAGGTATAGCAGTTTCTCTAATCAGTGAAATAAATCTTTTTGAAATAGCATAAAGCCTTTCCTTATCTATATGCTTTATTATTGAAAGAAACTCATCACCGCCAATTCTTCCTACTGCATCAAAGGGCCTGAGACAGTTTAAATAAGTTTTGGCTACTCTTTTGAGCACTTCATCTCCCGTATCATGGCCATAGTTGTCATTGATTCTTTTGAAATCATCTATATCACTCATAATAATTCCAAAATTCCAGCCATAGCGATGAAATTCTTCAATCCTCATCTGAAGGTTTATGTCCAGATACCTCCGATTCCCAATTCCTGTCAAAGGGTCATTCAAAGATAATTCTTCAAGCTCCCTTATTTTTTCCTTTAAGTTGATCTCTGCAGAATTATCACCAAAAATCTCTATGGCGCCCTCGATATTTCCTTTTTCATCATAGAAAGGAGAAATTTTTACTGACACAGGCACTCGGTATCCTTTTTTATGATGAAGATAAACCTCAGCTTCTCTACTCTTCCCATCTTCAATAGTCATACTCAAGGGACACTTTGAAAGACACAAGCTTTCACCTTTATCATTTATATGTTTAAGAATATTATCTACAAGGTCCCCGTGAGGATCCAGGACACCGACCCCTCTACCCGATT
>RFHX01000186.1 GCA_003695725.1 Candidatus Schekmanbacteria bacterium | reverse complement strand
TTGAATTGACTGAATTCTATTTTTGAGTGGAATTTTTTTTTTGTTTCGTAAGGTTCTTTATTCTAATACTTGACTTTAACTGCAAAAAAGATGTATTAATAATTCAAATAGTTGATGGACTAATCATATCGGGCAATTTAACATTACAGTAGTGGATTAAACGCCTGCCGCTATGATTGAATACCAAAAAGAATAGAAAGTTCCAGGACAATTTGTTTGATGAATTTATGTTCTTGTTTTTTGATTTTTCCAAAATGCTCTTTTTAAAAAAATCGAAAATTCAAATTTAAAGGATTGTTTTTAGACAAAAAGCTCAATTAGGAAAGGAAAAAAAATGCAAGCAGAAATAACTAATATCGAGGGATGTAATCGAAAGTTAAAGATTCAAATTCCAAAAGAGAAGGTCGCAGAAGAATACGATAGCCTTGTAAAAAAAGTTTCAGCAGAAGCAAAAATTAAAGGATTTAGGAAAGGCAAAGCTCCAAAAGATGTAGTAAAGCGTTATTATAAAGATGCTCTTGAATCAGACCTTATAAAACGGATTATACCATCTGCATGCGAAGAAGCGATAAAAAACTTCAATTTGGATGTTGTAGGTAACTATATGCTTGAGGATTATGTTTTTCAAGAGGGTGAACCCCTTGAATTTGTTATCAATGTGGAAGTTAAACCGGAAATTGATAATGTAAATTATAAAGATATCAAAGTAGAAAAGAAGGAAGTTGAGGTTAAGGAAGAAGAGGTTGATGAAACAATTGAAAGATTGAGAGATAGTCATTCAGAGTTAAAACCTGTTGAAGGACGTGCCGCAAAAGAGGGGGATTCTGTAGTTTTCGATTTTTCATTGTCTCTTGCAGAAGATAATAAAGAATTGATTTCAACAAGGGAGTCCAAAGCAACACTGGGGAGAAAAGAACTGATTGAGGAGCTTGAAGAAGCTTTCATAGGAATGAATAAGGAAGAGAAGAAGGAAGTTTCTGTTAAATACCCTGAAGATTACCACCAGAAAGAATTGGCAGGCAAAGAGGCAATTTTCAAAATAAAACTTAAAGAAATTCATGAAAAGATAATGCCTGATTTGGACGATGAATTTGCAAAAGATGTAGGAGAGTACAATACTCTTGAAGAGCTAAAAAAAGACATTAGGGAGAAGATCTTGAAAAACAAAGAAGATGCCGCTTTAAGTGATGCCCAAAAGGAACTGGTTGAAAAATTGATAGAAGCCAATCCCATCTCTGTCCCTAAATCGCTCGTCGAAGATGAGGCAAAAAGTATGATAAAAAATTGGGAAAACAACCTCAAAAGAATGGGAACTAAAATTTCTGACCTTAACGAAAACGAAGTCATTGGTTTCGTTAATGAAATTGAAAAAGAAGCTGAGAAAAAAGTAAAAATGTCGTTTTTGGCAGAAAAAATAGCTTCAGTAGAGAAGATAGAAGTCGAAGAAAAAGAAGTTGATGAAGAAATAAAAAAACATGCAGAAGCATATAAGAAAGAATTTGAACAATTGAAGAGAGATTATGAAAAAATAGGAGTTCTTCCATATTTAAAGAAAGCAATTTTGGAAGAAAAGGTCTTGAACTTTTTATTGGGCTATTCTAATATTTAAAGCGTTGGTATAATGAAATAATAAACCAAAGGGAGAATTTAAATGAGTCTTGTCCCGATAGTAGTTGAGCAAACAGGACGCGGGGAAAGGTCATATGATATATATTCAAGACTTTTGAAGGACCGCATTATTTTTATCGGACAGGAGATTACAGACCAGTTGGCGAATCTCATTATAGCGCAAATGCTTTTTCTTGAGAGTGAAGATCCAAAAAAAGAAATCCATCTTTATCTAAATTGTCCTGGTGGTGTTGTAACTGCTGGATTAGCAATCTATGATACAATGCAGTATATAAAATGTCCTGTATCGACAATCTGTATGGGACAAGCAGCTAGTATGGCGGCAATTCTCTTGGCTGCAGGGACAAAGGGCCATAGATATTCACTTCCTCATTCGAGAATAATGATACACCAACCATTGGGCGGGTTTAGAGGCCAGGCTAGCGACATAGAAATTCAAACAAAAGAGATACTTCGGATAAAGGATATGCTCAACAGAATTTTGGTTAAACATACAGGACAGACTTTGGAAAAGATACAAGCGGATACAGACAGAGATTTTTTTATGAGCGGCGAAGAAGCGCAAAAATATGGTGTAATTGACAAAGTTATAGATAAAAGAGAATAATTATTTAGGAGATAGATTGTGACAAGTCGTGGCCATTATTGTTCATTCTGCAATAAAAGTCAGGGCGAGGTAAGAAAGCTAATAGCAGGACCGTCTGCATTTATTTGTGATGAATGTATAGCTCTATGCAGTGAAATCATTGAAAAGGATCTTTGTGAAGAAGAGATAAAGGAAAGTTATAAACTTCTGAAACCAAAGGAAATAAATGAAATACTGAACAACTATGTAATTGGTCAGGAAAGGTCAAAAAGAATTTTATCTGTTGCCGTATATAATCATTATAAAAGGATTAACAATAAAGGCAAACACGATGATGTTGAATTGACAAAGAGCAACATACTTCTCATTGGGCCTACCGGTTCGGGTAAAACACTTCTTGCCCAGACGCTGGCTAAAATATTGGATGTCCCTTTTACAATCGTAGATGCCACTACTTTGACTGAAGCAGGCTATGTAGGAGAGGATGTTGAGAACATTATTTTGAAACTTTTGCAAGCCGCTGATTATGATGTAAGCAAGGCGGAAAAGGGTATCGTTTATATTGATGAAATAGATAAAATCAGCCGCAAAACTGAAAGTCCTTCGATTACAAGAGATGTTTCCGGTGAAGGAGTCCAACAGGCGCTACTGAAGATAATTGAAGGGACAAAGGCGAGTGTGCCTCCGCAGGGCGGAAGAAAACACCCTCATCAGGAATTTATACAGGTGGATACAACTGATATTCTGTTTATTTGTGGCGGCGCCTTTGTAGGTCTGGAGAAAATCATTGAACAGCGGATAGGTAAGAAAACTTTGGGGTTTATGGGGGCAAAAACTTCAGTGGATAAGATGGAAGTGAAAGAAGTACTTGAAAAGGTGCAGCCAGAAGACCTAATTAAGTATGGATTGATTCCAGAATTTGTTGGAAGACTTCCTGTAGTTGCTACACTTGAAGAATTGGATGAGGAAGCATTGGTAAAGGTTCTCACGGAGCCAAAAAATGCAGTGCTGAAACAATATAAAAAATTCTTTGAACTTGAAAATGTCAAGCTGCATTTTTCAGATGATGCCTTGAAAGCTATTGCAAAAGAAGCTATTAAAAGAAAGACAGGCGCTCGAGGATTGAGAGCAATTCTTGAGTCAATAATGCTTGACATTATGTATGAGTTACCTTCCCAAAATACAATTGAGGAATGTGTAATAAACGAAGATGTAATAATTCACAACGCAAGTCCGATAATCCTTTACAAAAAGGCAAGTTAATACTAATACTTTAAAAGAAACCTCAAACGGGAAAAGTTATGATTTTTAAAAAAGATAAAAAACCAGAAGACGATATTGCTTATCCTCTTGTTCCTTTGCGTGATGTAGTTTTGATCCCCAATATGATCATTCCACTTTTTGTGGGAAGAAAAAAATCCGTGAAAGCGCTTGATGAAGCAATGTCACGAGATAAGAAGATTGTTCTTTCGGCTCAAAAGCAGGCAAGCATAAATGATCCAACGGAAGGAGATATCTTCAGAGTAGGTACAAAGGGTGAAATTTTGCAAATGTTAAAGATGCATGATGGAACAGTCAAAATTCTTGTTGAAGGGTTGTCAAGGATAAGAATTAGGGAATTTCTTCAGGATGAAGAATATTTTAAAGTTTTAATCACAGAAATGCCTGATGAAACTACCTTTTCATATGAGCTTGAACAATTGTTGACAAGAACGATTTCACTCTTTGAGGAGTATGTAAAGCTTAGAAAACATATATCAGCTGATGCATTAGCTTCAATAATCAATATAAAAGAGCCCGGACGCCTTGCAGATACGATAGCGGCACACACTGTCCTCAAGATGAAGGATAAGCAGGCATTGCTTGAAATTAGCAATGTTGCAAAACGATTTGAGAACCTTATCAATTTCCTTGACAGGGAAATAGAAAATATCGTTTCCGGAAAGAAGATGCAGGGACGCTATAAGTCTTCAAAAAGAAATCGTGAATTTATGCTTAATGAACAGATGAGAGCAATTAAAAACGAATTAGGACAGCATGATGAGGGTAAATCGGAGATAGATGAATTAAGAGAAAAAATAATTCAAGCAAGAATGCCTCAAGCCGTCCATGAAAAAGCGATGAAAGAACTCAAGAAGTTGGAAACAATGCCTCCAATGTCTGCGGAAGGGACTGTGGTAAGAAATTATCTTGATTGGTTAATAAGCATTCCTTGGTATAAGAAGACACAAGATAGATTAAAGATTGAGAGAGCGGAAAAAATTCTTGATGAAGACCACTATGGGCTTGAAAAAGCAAAAGAGAGAATCATCGAGTTTTTGTCAGTCAGGAAGCTTGTCAAAAAATTGAAAGGTCCTATCCTTTGTTTTGTTGGTCCTCCGGGTGTTGGAAAAACATCTTTGGCTAAATCCGTTGCAAGGGCATTAGGCAGGAGATTTGTCAGAATATCTCTTGGCGGGGTTAGGGATGAAGCTGAAATTCGAGGACATCGCAGGACTTATATAGGAGCTTTGCCGGGAAAGATAATGCAGTGTATGAAAAGAGCAGGAACAAAAAATCCGGTTTTTCTAATGGATGAAGTCGATAAGATGTCTATGGATTTTCGGGGAGATCCTTCTGCAGCGCTTCTTGAAGTGTTGGACCCTGAACAGAATGACACCTTTAACGACCATTATTTAGATGTTGATTATGACCTATCTCAGGTACTTTTTATAACAACAGCAAACGTACTCCATGCAATACCCCAGCCATTGCAGGATAGAATGGAGATAATAAGAATTCCGGGTTATACAGAAGATGAGAAACTGAATATTGCAAAAAAATATCTGGTACCAAAACAGTTCAAGGCGCATGGTTTTACATCTAAAAATCTTGAAATAACTGATGAAGCTATCTTAAAGATTATTAGAAATTATACTAAAGAGGCAGGTGTAAGAAATCTTGAAAGAGAAATTGCTTCAATTTGCAGAAAGATTGCAAAAAGGATTGTAAAAGAAGGCAAAGGTTTGAAAGTCAAAATAGATGAGAAAGATGTACCGGATTATCTTGGCGTGGAAAAATACCGCTTTGGTGTAAAAGAAAAAGAGTTAATGATAGGCCAGACGACTGGGCTTGCATGGACAGAATTTGGCGGTGAGCTTTTGATTACAGAAGCAACTATTATGGCTGGGAAAGGACAGCTTACGCTTACAGGAAAACTTGGTGATGTAATGCAGGAATCTGCCCAGGCAGCTTTCAGTTATTTGCGCTCCCGTTCCAAGATGTTGGGTGTAAGCAAAAACTTTTTCTCAAAGATTGATATTCATATCCATGTGCCGGAAGGTGCAATTCCCAAGGATGGCCCCTCTGCTGGTATTGCATTGGCAACAGCGTTAGCGTCGGCCATAACGAGAATTCCTGTCAAAAATGATGTTGCTATGACGGGGGAAATTACTCTTCGCGGAAGAGTGTTGCCAATAGGCGGATTGAAGGAGAAGGTTTTAGCAGCCCATAGGGGTGGAATAACTACAGTGATTATACCTGAAGATAACAAGAAGGATTTAAAAGATATTCCAGAAAATGTAAAAAAAGATATTAAATTTGTTTTGGTAAAAGAGGTAGATGAGGTATTGAAAACTGCCCTCGTTAAAGAAATTCCTGGAGAGGCAAAACTTGACGATTTCTTTTTTGATAAAGATTTTATTTCTGAGCCAATAGCCGGTGAAGCATCATCGTCAACATCAACAACAAAACATTAAGCTATTCATTCCAAAGAAGATAACTGCTTCTTTTTATTGTTCATTTAATGAAAGGCAGAAACTGCCATCAAGCAATATACCATATATAGCCTTTGCAGGACGGACAAACTGCGGGAAATCATCTCTTCTAAATAGTCTGACAGGAAATAAAAAGCTTGCTCGTTCAAGCTCAACTCCCGGCAGGACTCAACTTGTCAATTTTTTTTCAATCAACGGGAAGCTTTTCTTTGTGGACCTTCCCGGATATGGATTCTCAAAAGCTTCTCTTGAAGTCCGAAATAACATATCCAAAACAACCAATGATTTTCTATTAAAATGTAAGGATAGACTTATAATAGTATTTCTTCTCGATATCCGTGTTGAACCTAGCGAAGAGGATTTCCAAATGAAAGAATGGGCAAAATATCATAATGTGCCTCTTATTTTTGTTTTTACGAAGAGTGACAAATTGTCATCTAACAAACTTATAAATAGAAAGAAAAGATTGATTGAAGCTCTCAGTATTGCTGACGAAGAAGTAGTTATGTATTCTTCGAAAACAGGCAGAGGAAAAGATGAGCTTCTGAGGAAAATAAATCAAAAGATATCAGAATTTTTTACAACCGATAAACCTTTCCCATGAGTTTCAAAGCTATCCTGCCT
>RFHX01000185.1 GCA_003695725.1 Candidatus Schekmanbacteria bacterium | reverse complement strand
TTCAACGATATCCACATCACCTTCGCTTTTTTTCAAAGCAGATACTTCCTTCTTTAATTTTGAAATCAAGTTCTCAAGTTCTTTTTTATCAACCATTGTCTCTCCTTATTTTTAGATACAAATTTTTAAATAGTATACAAAAAAAAATTGTGAATACAACGGTTTTTAGAGGACTGTTGAATCAAGTTTCTCAATTATATTTGATATTTGAGTGAGTTGGCGTTAAATTTGAATAAAAAAATCAAGATAATCTAAAAAAAATGATAGATGAGAAAATATCACCAGAAGAGGAAAAATTTGAAAAGATAAGAAGTGTTATTGGTTTTATTGTAGGACCGATTCTTTTCTCTATTATTATCTTATTCAACTATTTTCAGGGAAATTCCATACAAGGGCGCTTGGCCGCAGTTGTAATTTTAGTTATTATTTTTTGGATAACAGAAGCTATTCCCATTCCTGTAGCTGCCCTTCTCGGCCCATCTCTTTGTGTAATATTGGGTGTTGATACGATGAAAGAGGTTTTTGCGCCTTTTTCTCATCCTATCATATTCCTTATGATGGGCACTTTCATTATTGCCAAGGCGATGTCTTCCAATGGGGTAGACAAGGTAATTGCATCAGTTGTCATAAGAAATAGATTGATGTCTAAATCGAAGATACGCCTGCTTTTAGCCTTCGGACTGGTTGTCTGGTTCCTTTCAATGTGGTTGAGCAATACTGCTACAACGGCTATGATGGTGCCAATCGCTATAAGCATAGTTTCTTCGATGGAAGAGGATGAGAAGGGGAAAAAGCGGTTTTCCACTTCTCTGATGCTTATGATTGCATTTAGCGCTTCCATTGGGGGAATAAGCACCCCTATTGGGACGCCGCCGAATCTGATAGCGCTGGGAATGATTGAGAAATATCTAAATATAAGAATTTATTTTTTCCAATGGATGTTTTTTGCATTGCCTTTGTCAACTTTGATATTCATTTCACTTTTTTTTGTAATGAAAAGAGGAATTTCCTCAAAGGAAATGGAATTGAATAATGTGAAAAAAATCATCGGTGAGGATTTGGATAAAAAGAAAATCACTTTGTCCAAAGCTCAAAAGAATGTGCTCATTTCTTTTCTGCTGACAGTTTTTTTATGGATATGTCCGGGAATAATGATAATGGCACTCGGAAAAAATCACCCTTTTGCACAATTTCTTGTTTCAGTGATGCCTGAAGCCGTCGCCGCACTTATTGGCACAGCCCTGCTTTTTTTTCTTCCTGTTAATTGGAAGGAGAGGAAATTTACTTTGGATTGGAAGGAAGCTGCAAAAATAGATTGGGGGACTATTCTGCTTTTTGGCGGTGGATTATCTTTAGGAAGTATGATGTTTAAAACAGGTCTTGCCGCATCCTTCGGAAATTATCTAATCGAGGCAACAAATGTAAAGACTCTTTTCGGTGTAACAATCCTTTTTTGTATTGTTGCTGTGATGCTTACGGAAACTACATCGAATACCGCATCAGCCAATATGATTATTCCTATTGCAATAGCAGTTTCTCAAAATTTGAGTATCAATCCCGTAATACCTGCACTTGCTTCCTGCTTTGCAACAAGTTTGGCTTTTATGCTTCCTGTGTCAACTCCTCCAAATGCAATTGTATACGGCACAGGTTATGTGCCTATAAGAAAAATGATTGTTCGGGGAATTATCGTTGACATAATAGGTATTGCAATTATCTGTACTATGGCACTATCTTTCTTTCAAAGGGTTTTATGAGAGTTTTTTGATGATGAGTTTGAGCTCTTTTACAAATAAGCGGTTTTCTTTTTCTGTACCAACAGTAACCCTTAAACAATCTTGAAGCAAGCCGGGATTATTGAGATTTCTAATTGAAATACCTCTCTTCTTCAATTCATTATGAATGGCATCTGAGTTGTCTTTTGCCTTGAAAAGAATGAAGTTTGCCTCAGAAGGAAACACTTTAAGACTCTTAATTTTTTTCAATTCTTCATAAAGAAATTTTCTTCCATTGATTATTTTTTTGATCAATTTGTTTACTGTTTTTCTTTTCTGCAGAAAGATTTCGCCGCACCCTTGAGAAAAGGAATTTACATTGAAGGGAAGCCGCACCTTCTCAACGATTTCTGCAATATCTCTGTTGGCGATTAAATACCCCAAACGAAGACTGCTCAATCCTATTTTTGAAAATGTCTTAGAGATGATTAGGTTTTTGTATTTTGGTACAAGGTTGAGAAATGATTTTCCTGAAAAATCTCCATATGCTTCGTCAATAACGGTTATACCATCATAGTTGTCAAGGATATTGATTATTTTTTTCTTTGAGAAACAGTTTCCTGTAGGATTATTTGGATAACTGAAAAAAATTAGTGATACTTTTTGTTTTTTTGCTGTTTCGATTATCCTTTCATCATCGATATCGAACTTTTCATTCAATGGTATTTCAATTTTCTTCTGTCCAAGAGATTGGGATATAATTCCGTACATGGAAAAGGTAGGCACGGGATAAAGCACTTTGTAACCACGCTGTGAAAATGCGCAGATTAGGTATAAAATTAATTCATCAGAGCCGTTGCCAAGGACAATATTTTCAACATCAACATTATGGAATTTTGAAAGAAGGGTTTTGAGCCTTTTCCCTTCAGGGTCTGGATAGCGGTTGAATGCAATTGAATCGATATTTTTTTCTATTGCATTTTTTATGTTTGCAGGCAAGGGGTAGGGGCTTTCATTAGCATCTAAAACAACTGGATAATCACGCTGCTGTGCTTTGTAAGGTTTCAATGATAATATTTCGTTTCTTGCTATCTTTCTGCTCATATTCGATATTTGACAAAATTTTTTAGTGCTTTAAATGGACTCTATACACTAAAATTGCTATTATTGACAGAAATTTAATAACAATCTTTTATAAATTTGTTCTCCAACAATACTATGAATAACAGCCAAATTAAGATTGCATTTATTTTCTTACTTCTAAGTTTCCATATTTTGTCCTGCATTAGGGAGAGTGGCCAAAAAAGAATTATTGAAGCAACAGGGACAATCGAATCAACAGAAGTAGAGGTGCGCTCTAAAACATTTGGCACTATTGAAAAGATAATGTTCAAAGAGGGGAAATTTGTCGAGAAAGGTGACCTCCTTTGCCTTTTGGATACAGAAGAGAATGAAATCAACCTGAAGAAAATGGAGGCCAAATACAGAGAGCTTTTGAGCAAATATGAACTTTTAAAAAGCGGATATAGAGAATATGATGTAAAAAGACAACAGGCAGTTGTAAGAGAGATAGAAGAAAAACTTGAAGATGCAGAAAGAAATTTCAGAAGAATCGATGGCTTATATAAAAAAGGTTTTGCATCTCGACAGGAATATGACAGCGCAGAAACAGAGGTAAGCGTATTGAAGAAACAATTGGAAGAAGCAAAGTCCCAATATGCACTATTGAGAGAAGGATATAGGCGCGAAGATATAGAATCAGCATTAGCCGCTGTAAAGGAAGCAGAGGCAGAAATTGAGCTTATCAAAAAGAAAATAAGAGATGCATCTATTAGAGCCCCAATAAGCGGTATCATTACGGAAAAATTGGCTGAAAAGGGAGAATTTCTCAGAGAAGGTATGCCCGTTGCCTTGATTACCGATTTAGATGATACTTGGCTTACTATCTATATATCTGAAACAGATATAGGTGCTGTCAAGCAGGGACAAAATGTGCGAGTTAAGATTGATACATTTCCAGAAAGAGAATTTAAAGGGAAAGTTTCATTCATTTCACCGCAGACAGAATTTACGCCAAAAAATATCCAGACAAAAAGCGACCGCATCAAGCTTGTTTATGAAGTGAGAGTGATGCTTGAAAACAAAGAAAGAATATTTAAGCCGGGAATGATTGCAGATGCCTATATAGATGTCAATCAATAAGCAGGTGTCAGAATGTCCGTCATTGAAACAATAAAACTAAGAAAAGTTTATGAGAAGAATATTGTTGCTGTAGATTCCCTTACAATAAATATTCCACAGGGAGAGATTTTTGGGCTTTTAGGTCCAAACGGCGCAGGCAAAAGTACAACGATAAAAATGCTTTGCGGAATTGTAAATCCAACTTCAGGGGAAGGAAGAGTTTTAGGTTTTGATTTAATTAAGCAAAGAGAGAAGATTAAGAAGAATATCGGATATATGTCTCAACGATTCGGGCTTTATGATGATTTGACCGTCTATGAGAATGTCAATTTCTATGCGAATATCTATATGTCATCAAAGAAAGATGCAGAAAAAAACACCAATAATGTGATTGAGCATTTTGGATTTGAAAAATATAAAAATACACTTGCCGCAAATCTTTCGGGCGGATGGAAACAGCGCCTTGCCCTTGCCTGCGCTGTGGTACATAAACCGAAACTTCTTTTTTTAGATGAGCCTACAGCAGGAGTCGACCCTGTTTCGAGGCGTATAATTTGGGATTATCTCTATGATATAAATAGCACAGGCACTACTCTTTTTGTTACTACCCATTATATGGAAGAAGCAGAAAGATGTTCAAGGATTGGATTTATAAGTAATGGCATATTGCTTGCTTGTGACAATCCATCAGAATTAAAAAAGACTTCCCTCCCTTATAAAATCTTTTCATTGAAATCTGACTCGCTGACGAAGATGTTTTCTCTAATCAAGGATTTTCCGGAAATCAAGGATGCTAACATTTACGGTGATTCTATCCATATAATTTTGGAAGATTCTGAAAGCAGGGTAGATGGGTTAATTAGCAAATTGAAAGAGCATAATATCAGATTAACAAATATTGAAGAAATTTCGCCTTCAATTGAAGATATTTTTGTTCATCTAACGAAAAGATGAGAAGCAAATATGGAATTATTGTTTTTTGAATCTTTACCAAAGTTTTCAAGGCAGAGAAATTATTACTTGATTCAATGAAGAAGATATTACCTGTTGCCCGCAAAGAGTTTATTCATATTATTCGCGATTTTAGAACTCTCTTTATTGCTATTGTAAATCCTGCCTTTATTCTAATCCTTTTTGTTTTTGCCCTTAAATTTGATGTTTCCAATGTAAATTATGCGGTATTCGATTTTGACAATTCTCAGCTTTCTCGCCGCCTCATAAGACACTTTGAAAAATCAGGATACTTTAATGCCCATATTGAAGCAAGAAATCTCAAGGAAGCAGAGAAGATGCTTAAACGGGGCGATATAAATATGATACTTGTCATAAGGAAAAATTTTGAAAGAGAAATACATCGAGGCAATGCGGCAGATGTTGCATTGATAATCGATGGCGCTGACAATAATACAGCAAATCAGGTAAGAGGATATGCAAATAAAATAATAGCTGTTTTTTCGTCAAAGTATCTTGCTAAGTATATTCAAAATAATTTTCCATTTAGAATTTCAACGATAAACCCTATCAGTGATGAAACGCGCATATACTACAATCAATCATTAGATAGCAGATATTTTTTTATCCCGGGGCTGATTGCAATCATCTTACTTGTAGGTACAGCTATGCTTACATCTGTTACATTGGTTAAAGAAAGAGAGGTTGGCACTATTGAAGGTTTGATGGCTTCTCCTCTTACTCGAAACGAAATAGTGCTCGGGAAAACGCTTCCATTTTGCGCAATAGCAATGATTAATCTTTTTACTGTGATGGCTGTGTCTTTCCTTCTTTTTAGAATGCCTTTTAGAGGGAATTTTTTAGAATTCTTATTTATATGTGCTTTATTTATCCTTTTAGCCTTGTCCATAGGAATAATGATTTCTGCCTTTGCCAAGTCCCAACAGACAGCTTGGCTTTTGAGTTTGCTTGGGACAATGCTTCCGTCTTTTTTGCTTTCAGGGTTTGTTTTCCCAATTGAATTGATGCCTCGATGGCTGCAATTCATAACCCTTTTTGTGCCAGCTAGGTATTTTATACCGATTATGAGAGGACTTTTCTTGAAGGGCGTGCATTTGTCGTACTTTTATGGGGAAATAGCTATTTTAATTCTTATGATGATAATTTGTTTTACAATAAGCACATTGAGATTCAGAAAGGTTGTTGATTAATAATGTGGAATAGGATTTTTACGGTCATAAAGAAAGAATTGAAGCAAATAAGACGAAGCCCTGAACTGATTAGAATCCTCCTTATTGCTCCAATAATGCAGTTAATCGTCTTTGGATATGCCGCCACTCTTGATATTTGCAAAGTCAAGACTGTTGTCACAGACAGGGACAATACCAAATTGTCTCGTCAATATAGGAGAAAACTTTTTTCTAACATTTATTTCATAAGGGCTGCAGATTTTGAGAAAAAAGATGATAAAGATATCTATCTTGATAAAGGGTTAGCGAAAGTATCGGTAGAAATTCCAAAGAATTTTGCTTTTGACATTCACAGAAACAGAACGGCTTCAATACAGATGTTGATAGATGGTGTGGATTCAAATTATGCTCGTATTGTTGAAAGCTATGCATCGGAGATAACTCGAAATTTTTCATCCTTGATTCTAAAATCAAAAATAAGAAAATCAGAGCTTTTATCAGAAAATATTCTCTACTCTCATTTGAAGGATACGAAGGGACAGTTGATAGATGTGAAGGAAGAAGTTTTATTCAACCCAGAGCTTGAAAGCAAAAACTTTATGATACCTGCCATTCTTGTTATGATTCTTTTAGTGACTACGATGCTTCTTTCTTCAGTCGCAGTGGTTAAAGAAAAAGAACTTCAAACATTTGAACAAATTGTGGCGACTCCATTGAGTGCTTTTGAGCTTCTTGCAGGCAAGCTTCTTCCTTTCGTATTAATAGGAATCTTTGAGGCATCTCTCATTTTGACGGTTTCTCTCTTTTGGTTCAATGTGCCTTTACGAGGCAGTATTTTCCTTCTTTACCTTCTGACATTTCTCTTCCTTTTTACTACTCTCGGCTTTGGCACGCTTATTTCGGTATTTTCAAATTCTCAGCATCAGGCGATGATGACTTCATTTTTAATAATGATGCCTTCCGTTATATTGTCAGGAATGATTTTCCCAATAAGTAATATGCCTAAATGGATACAGTTGATAACCTATATAATTCCTGCCCGTTATTTCGTTGAGATAGCCCGCGGCATTATGCTGAAAGGCGCAAACGCAAGCGATTTGTCATTTCAGATTGAAGCACTTGCCATTCTTGGACTTTTTATATTTACAACAGCTGTTTTTCTTTTTGGGCGGGAGGTGAAATAGTTTGATAAATCATTTACAGCAGGGGGATTTCTGAGATGCATTCATAAAGCGCACCTTGAGGAAGTAGAGTGCTTTTCATAAGGTCAATCTTCTTTACATTTATTTCTCCAAAGGGGGTATTAACATTTTTGGATATATATTCTTCTAATTTTGTGTTTCTTTCAGGATATTTTATCCTTGCAAGCGTTAAATGGGGCTTAAATTCCCGTCTTTCTTTTTCAAAGCCCACTTCAAACATCGCTTCTTCAATTTTAAAGTAAAGTTGTTGAAGAATGTGAGAATTTTTTTCTCTCAAGCCAGCCCAAATAACTCGTGGTTTCTGTAGATTTGGAAAAGCACCAAGCCCTTTAGCTTCAAGTTGAAATTGTGTCATATCACAAACAGCGTTTTCAATATTTTGTATAATATTGGGTAATAGAGAAGTTTTTGAATTTCCTAAAAATTTGATTGTAAGATGGATACTTTCAGCTTTTACAAGTTTTACTTTTTTGCTGAGGTGGGAAATCTCCATCAGTGAAGATACAAGATTTTCACGTACTTCATTACCAATGTCGATTGCGATAAACA
>RFHX01000184.1 GCA_003695725.1 Candidatus Schekmanbacteria bacterium | reverse complement strand
GGCGTAGGATATTTGAGAGGAGCTGTCCCTAGTACGAGAGGACCGGGATGGACGAACCTCTAGTGCACCAGTTGTCACGCCAGTGGCACAGCTGGGTAGCTATGTTCGGAAAGGATAACCGCTGAAGGCATCTAAGTGGGAAGCCTGCCTCAAGATAAGATATCCCGTCCGCGTAAGCGGCCTAAAGGCCCCTGGAAGACTACCAGGTTGATAGGCTGGAGGTGTAAGTCCGGTAACGGATTTAGCTGACCAGTACTAATCGGCCGTGCGGCTTAGCCACCTCTTTTTTTCACAAATTGCCATTGAATTTATTTGTACTATAGCCAATTTTTCCTGGTGGTTATAGCGGAGGGGAAACACCCGTTCCCATTCCGAACACGGAAGTTAAGCCCTCCAGCGCTGATGGTACTGCCCAGTAGGGTGGGAGAGTAGGACGCTGCCAGGACCTATTTAAAGGTTCCGCAAATAATTTGCGGAACCTTTTTTTATCAATTGTTGTAAAAAATATCACTTGAAGCTTCTTTATGAGAAATGTAATGTCATATATGACAACATTGATTGTAAAAATGTCATTCATTTTTCGCATAAAATGTTTCAAAAATCAACTAACCTATTGAAAATAATGATTATATTTGTTCTTGTTTTTTCTATAAAAAATGGCATAGAAAATGCATATATTAGGGGGCAAAAAAATAACCCTCTAACTTACGGAAAGGAAAAATGAAGAAGAAACAGAAAAAACAAAAATCAAAAACAGGATACCTTTATTACAATAACCGTGGCGTCTTTTTCAAAAACCGCGGCTTTTACACAAAAGCAATAGAAGAATATGAAAAAGCAATTTCATTGAATCCGAATTTTGATAATGGATACTATAATCTTGGTTCTGCCTATTATGAAATGGGAAAGTTTGAAGAAGCTCTAAAAAAATGGAAGACAGGACTGAATATTAATAAAGAAAATGCTTTAATTAAGCAGGGAATTCAAAAACTGATTCCTCTACTTAAAGTAAATTCTCGTTAATGCTTAAATCAATTATTGTTATATAAGAATTTGCACAAGCGGCAGATATCAAGAGTGTGCATTTTCTTTGCTTTCTTTTATTAATTCTGCGGCAATGCTTATAGCTATTTCTTGAGGAGATTCACTATGAATTGGAATGCCTATTGGTGAGTGCACTCTTTTAATATCCTCTTCTGAAAATCCTTTGGCTTTTAATGAGTCGAAAATTCCCTTCAATTTTGAACGGCTTCCAATCATTCCAATATAAAAGGCATCTGTTTTGAGACTTTCTTCGAGCATCATTTTATCATATTTATGCCCTCGTGTTACAATTACGATATATGTGTTATGATTTACCGAAATTTTTTCAAAAACCTTTTCAAATTCACTTACTATAACATTATCTGCTTCAGGAAATCTCTCTCTTGATGCATATTCTTCTCTATCATCAGTAACTGTGACATTAAAATCAAGCATTTTGCATATTTTTGAAAGATACAAAGATATATGGCCTGCGCCAAAAATAATTACATTTTTTTGAGGAGCTAATGATTCAATCAAAACTTTCATTTTGCCGCCGCACATTTGGCCTTCGCCATCAAGCTCATCATCAAGAAGGTCAAATTCTAAGATTTTTAGTCCGCCTTTTCTGATAATTTCCTTTGCTTCTTCATAAACTTGTCCTTCAACACATCCTCCACCGATTGTGCCTCTAATCGTGCCATCTTCAACTACAATCATTTTTGCGCCTTCTTCTCTTGGTGTTGAGCCCTTTGTCTCTATAACAGTAATCAAGGCTGCAGCTTTTCCTTCTTTTTTCAGCTGTTGGATTTCATCATAAATATCCATTTTCTATTTCCTCCAACATTTTCTTGTAATCCTCTTCAGTGTCCAAGTCGATAACAACTCCTCTGCAATCTACATCGACTTCGAGAATTTCATTTTGGTGTTTTTTAATAATGTCTTTGAGACACCTAATTTTAGGAGATAGTATCTCATTTTTCAAAGAGTTATCAAGTATCAAAGGATGTCCCTTGATTCCCTCATAAACTGGCATCACAATTCTTTTTTCACTGTTTAAAAAAGCGTCGATTAGGATATTGATCGTCTTGGAGTCAATCAAAGGATGTTCTCCTAAAAAAATCATTAAAGGTAAGGTGTCTTTTTTTAAAAATTGTGTTCCGCAAACAACAGATGAGAACATATCTGCATTTTCAAGGTTGTTGAACACGATTTCTATTTTTTTATGATTTGGAATATGTTTCAAAAATTCTTTATCATTCTTTCTGGCAACGACAACGATTTTTGTTGTATTTGAATTTAATAAATTGAATAATACATAATCAATTACTTTTTTATCTTTCAAAGGAAGGAGAAGTTTTGATCTTCCCATTCTTCTCGATTGACCTGCGCACAAAAGAATAGTAGAGACCATATATCTATCAAGAAGACTTTTCTTTTAGTGCTTTAAATACTCTTTCAGGTGAAAGAGGAAGTTCAGAAATAGCAACTCCTGTCTTTTTGAATACTGCATCTGCAATGGCTGGGGCAGTGGGAACGACAGGAGGTTCTCCTATGCCTTTGCTGCCATATGGGCCATCCTTTGAATAATCTCCTTCAAGAATAATAATTTCTTTTTCTGGTACATCTTTGATCGTAGGCACTGCGTAATCTGAAAAGTTATCAGTCAATGCCTTTACATCATTGAAAACAATTTCTTCTAAAACAGCAAATCCTGTTCCCTGCAAGATTGCTCCTTCAACTTGGCCCTTGAGCAATAAAGGATTCATAATCTTTCCCACATCATGGATTGCAGTTATCTTTTTAACATCAACTTTCCCAGTTTCTGTATCAACATCCACTTCTGCCATTTGGAGTCCAAAAAGAGTTGCATTGTATTCGGCAACAGATGATGCCTCTTTCATAAGTACTTTGCCGAGCTTGTGCCTTGAATATTTTGAAATTTCAGCAAAACTAACTGATTTGTCCGTCCCTTTTTTTACCGCTTTTTTAGCAGAGATTTCAATTTCAGACTCATCACTGCATTCAAGACGTTCCATTGCAATTTTTATGATTTCAGATTTTAAAGACTCAGCAGCGCTTTTCACAACATGGCCAACATTGTAAATTGTTCCGCTTCCAGTTGATGGAGGAGTGACAGGCGCTGTTGAGCTGTCCTGATATATTATTTCAACATCATCAGGTTCAACAGAAAAAACATCGCAAACAATTTGGACAAATATTGTCCTTGCTCCAGTTAAATCACATACTCCGGTTATGATAAGGATTCTACCGTCATCGCTTAAACGAAGCAGGATTGATGAAGGACCAGCTCGTGTTTCCCAAATGCAGGCGGCTATTCCAACTTCATCCCTTTTTGGATTTTTATCTAAAAGTTCTTTAGCTTTATCCAGAACAGTGAGAAAGGAATTTCCGTTTATTGGTTCGCCGGATACTCTTACATATCCATTTGTTACAGCATTTTTCTTGCGAATTTCAATTGAATCCATTCCAAGTTTTGAGGCCGCTCTGTTTATCATTGACTCCAAAGCGAAACAATATTGAGGCACTCCCGGAGCTCTAAATGAAGTGCCGCTAATTTTGTTCGTATATACAGCATAACCTTCTAATTTTGCATTTGGTATTTTATAGGGACCGCAAGCATTGTTTGTTGCCGCATACATCATAATTGGGCCAAAATCGGAATATGCTCCAAGGTCATAATAGATTTGTGAATGAAGAGCAGTAATCGAACCATCTTTTTTGACTCCCAATTTGATTTTTGTAGTAGCAGGGAATCTTGGTTTCCCATAAAGGAATTCTTCATCTCGTCCTACTGTTATCCTAACGGGTTGTCCTGCTTTCATAGACAATGCACATACTAAAGGTTCAACACAAAGCGAAACTTTTCCACCGAAGGCTCCTCCACTTTCTACAGGCATTACTTTTACTTTTGTAATAGGCAATGAAAAAATTGCCGCTAATTTTTGTTGAATGAAAAAATAGCCCTGTGTTGAAGTCCAAACATTGAATCCTTTTTCAGGGTGCCACAAGGCAAGGGAAACATGTGGCTCAATAAAGCAGTGGTGTACCTTCGATGTTTTGAATGTGTCTTCTATTACGACATCTGCTTCTTCAAATCCTTTTTCTATATCCCCTTGGCACAGTTCCATTGAAGAACACAAGTTGCCTTCTATTCCCATTGATTCTGCCAAACCCTCTTTTATTAGGTCATCATGAACAAGAATGGAATCAGTTTCAAGCGCTTTTAAAGGGTCTGAAAGATGCGGAAGCTCTTCGATTTCTACTTTGATTTTGCTCAATGCTTCATTTGCAGCTTCCTCGTTAACAGCAGCCACAGCAGCAATCTTTTCTCCTATAAATCTGACTTTTCCTGTGGCAAGAATCATTTCATCTTCCATTATGAGCCCGGTTCTTTTTACTTTGAAATCTTCTGATGTTATGACTGCTTTAACTCCCGGGACTTTTAATGCCTCTGAATAGTCGATATTTTTGATGATTCCATGGGGGACTTGACTGTATAAAATTTTACCAACAAGGATTTTTTGTGGTAAAACTACATCACCTGTGTAAACAGCCTTTCCTCGTGCTTTATCTTTTGATTCTATTCTTGGAATTGCTTTTCCTATCACGGTATTTATCCTTTAATTATTTTTTCTCTTTTGAATAAGATCTTTTATTGCACGAATAATGCTTTCATAACCCGTACAACGGCAAATATTCCCTGCTAAATAATGTTTTATATCTTCATCAGATGGGTTTTCATATTCTTCGAGAAGACTCTTTGCCATTAGAATCATACCGGGTGAACAAAAACCGCATTGAATTGCTCCATTTTCAATGAATGCTTCCTGAATCGGATCAAGTTCTCCATTTTTCGCAAGTCCTTCAATTGTCGTTATTTCACCGCCGTTAGCTGATAAAGCCAACACAAGGCAGGAATTTACAGGGATGTTATTGAGAAGCACAGTGCAAGCTCCGCATTCACCCATACCACAACCTTCTTTTGTGCCCTTGAGGTTTAATTTTTCTCTTATAACTGAAAGAAGTGTTTCATTCTCGTCAACAAGTAGTTCGACTTCTTCGCCATTGACTGTGAATTGTAGAATTTTTTTCATATTAAATTAATCACTTTAGCGATGATAACCCTCGTGCTACCAAAGATTTTACCATTTCCCTTCTATACCAAGCAGAAGCTCGTGCATCATCAATAGGATTTGATTCGTCAGAAGCACATTGAGCTGATTCTACTATCAATTTGTCATTAAGGACATTGCCTCTAATCATTTCTTCGGCTTTCTTTGCTCTCATAGGTACGGGCGCAACTGAACCTAATGCTATTCTAATATCCGTTATCTTATTGTCATCATCTTTCAGAAGATTTATACAGACAGCAACAACAGCAATATCCATAGCCCGCCTTTTCGAATGAAAAATAAAAACTCCTTTTCCATCATTTTTGGGTATAAAAATGTGTGTTAGCATCTCATCATCGGCTTTAGCAGTAATGCCATTGCTGATGAAAAAGTCATTGATCGAGATCTTTCTTGATCCTCCTTTCTTTTCAAGCAATACTTCTGCATCAAGAGCTAACAGAGGAAGTGCCAGATTTGCGCATGGTGAAGCATTACAGAGATTTCCTCCTATTGTTGCCCGATTCCTAATTTGTACAGAACCAAGCATTGCAGCAGATTTTTGAAAAAAAGGATACTTTGAAGCAATCAAATCTGATTTTTCAATTTCTCTTACTGTTGTAAAAGCTCCTATGTTTAAGTTACCTGCCTTGTCTTCTTCTATTGAATTTAAGATATTCGATGGTTTTAAATCAATTAGAACTGAAGGCGTTTTGACCTCATCTTTTATTGCAAGGAGAAGGTCAGTGCCTCCTGCAAGTACAGCGGCATTAGTGCTATGCTCTGCTAAAATAGCAAGTGCTTCTTCTTGGTTTTTTGGTGAAATGTATGTGAAATTCAATTTTTTACTCTAAATCTTTTTTAAATAAACAGCGTGGAATATAAAAAAAAAATAAAGGCAAGTCAAACTAAAAACATTCTTAATTGTCTATCATTCCGACTTTTCTCAATCAAAGATACCACTTTCAATGCAACTGATTTTTGTCAAACTTGAGTTAGATGAATGTAAATCAAAAAAAATTTTTTTACTACTTGATTTTTTGAAAAACTGTATTATTTTATTTGCAGCCTAGACTAGAAAAATTATTTTAATAACCTCAAATAAGCTATGAAATGGGCAAAAATAAGTGATTACAAAATAAAAAAAATTTTGAAATGTTTTTCTGAAGATTTGACTGCAACACAGACAGCCAACCTCTTGGGGATTAATAGAAATACAGTCAATAGATACTATCAGATTTGTAGGGAAAAAATAGCATCTTATCTTGACTCGCTTAATAAGAATATTGGTTTGGAGAAAAATCATACAAATTGGATTGTTG
>RFHX01000183.1 GCA_003695725.1 Candidatus Schekmanbacteria bacterium | reverse complement strand
TATTTTAACAGAAAACTGCTTGATAATCTACATAATTCCTTGACGCTTAACCTTTTTAAAAACTATAATACCACAACTGCTTTTAGAGGAAGGATTTTTAATAAATGCATCCTATATTGATAAACCTTTGGGGGCTTGAAATAAAAACTTATGGCACTTTGATTGCCATTGGAATTTTATTTGCGCTCTTTTATATTACAAAGCAGGCACAAAGGGAAAATCTCGATGTACAGAACGCCCTTGATATTAGCATATACATCGTAATCTCGGGAATCATTGGTGCGCGTATTATGTATGTCATTGTCGATTTCAAATATTACCGCAACGACCTTCTTTCAATCTTTAAAGTTTGGGAAGGAGGGCTCGTTTTTTATGGCGGTTTTCTTGCCGCCCTTCCGGTAGGATACTTTTTTCTCAAAAAGAAGAAGATGCCTCCCGGAAAATTCCTCGATATCTTTGCAACAGCGCTCCCTCTTGGACATTCATTTGGAAGAATCGGCTGTTTTATGGCAGGATGCTGTTATGGAAAGCCAACAGATGTCCCGTGGGCTGTTACCTTTACTAATCCCAAAAGTCTTGCCTATCCTGTGCTTGGAATACCAATTCATCCAACACAACTCTATGAAAGCTTATCAAATTTGCTAATCTTCTTGGTCCTTCATCTCTCATTAAAAAGAAAAAAATTCGACGGACAAAATGCAATCCTTTATGTAATCCTCTATGGCACTGCAAGATTTATAATTGAATTTTTCCGAGGCGATGAACGCGGATTTATAATAGAAAATGCGATTTCAACTTCACAGGGAGTTGCACTAATCCTTGTGCCTGCGGCTGTAATTTTGTTAGTCTATAAAATCAGACAACAACATTTTGCAAGTGCGAAAATAAACAGTCGGAAAAGTAAAAAATAATAGTCTTTTAACGATATAAGATTTTTCTGTCTGACTTTATTATGGAATAATAAGGTCTATTATGAATAGAAAAGAATTTGAAAAAATAATAAGGGAGAAAATTTTTCTCTTTGACGGCGCCACAGGCACAATGCTTCAAAACAAACCCTTTGAAAAAGACCTCCCTCCCGAAATGATCAACATAAACCACCCTGATTGGCTTCAGGAAATTGCAAAACTTTATATAGATGCCGGCTGTGAAGCCATTGAAACAAACACCTTTGGGGCAAGCAGTATAAAACTAAAAGAACACGGTTTGGAAGATGATGCTTACAAAATCAATTTTGAAGGAATCAAGGCGCTGAAAGAAATAGCAAATGGTAAAGCGCTCATCGCGGCTTCTATAGGTCCAACGGGAAAACTTATGTATCCAATCGGCGAATTAAAATTTGATGACGCTGTCGAAACTTTCAAAAATCAGATAAAAGCCTGTACTGACGCAGGTGCTGACATAATCATAATAGAAACAATGGCTGAGCCCTCAGAATTGAAAGCCGCCGTGATAGCCGCAAAAGAAGTAACAGAGAAACCAATAATCGCTACGATGACCTTTCAGACAAATCTTCGCACACTTGTTGGCGTAACACCTGAAGTTGCCGCCGTGATCGTTGACGCTCTCGATGTAAGTGCTCTTGGGGCAAATTGTAGTCTTGGACCTGACGGAATGGTTGAAATTGCAAAACGTATGTCACTTATCTCAAAAACTCCTCTTATCTTTCAGCCAAATGCAGGATTGCCCGAATTAATCGATGGTAAAACGGTATTTCCTGCATCTCCTTCAGATATGGCAGAAGGAGCGAAAAAACTTGTTTCAGCAGGTGCAAACATCATTGGAGGATGCTGCGGCACAACGCCTTCACATCTTATCGAAATGAAAAAAGCTGTAAAAAATCTGAAACCTATCAATAAAAAAGAAAAGAAAGGCCTCATTGTTTCAGGTAGGACATCCTTTCACTGTATAGGAGAAGGTCACCCCTTCACAGTCATAGGAGAGAGAATCAATCCCACAAGACGAAGAATTTTATCTGAAAAGATTCTATCAGGAGATTTCTCTTTGGTGCGAGAAGATGCTCTAAAACAGGTAAAAGCAGGCGCATCCATTCTCGACATAAATATGGGAATACCCGGCGCCGATGAAGCTGAATTAGTCTCAAGAGCTGTCTATGAAGTCCAGTCTGTTACAGATGTCCCAATTATGATTGATTCATCCA
The DNA here is from genome assembly GCA_003695725.1 of Candidatus Schekmanbacteria bacterium. Lineage (NCBI taxonomy): Bacteria > Candidatus Schekmaniibacteriota > Candidatus Schekmanbacteria bacterium. Next base: position 2,740 of record RFHX01000183.1, on the reverse strand, counting down.
ATCCTGATGCAATAGAGGCAGGGCTGAAAGCATTTTCAGGCAAACCTATCATCAATTCAGTAAGTGGTGAAGAAGTTAAGCTTACAACAATCCTACCTCTTGCAAAAAAATATGGAGCAGCCATTCTTGCATTGGCAGTAAATGAAGAGGGAGTGCCAGAGAAAGCAGAAGAAAAATTCGAAATAATCAAAGAAATCGTAAAACGCGCAGAAGCTGAAGGAATAAGAAAAGACGATATAATAGCTGACTGTGTAGTTTCAACCGTAGCCGCCCAACCTGAATGTGCCTTGGAGACGCTTCGCGCAGTCGAAATGGTAAAAAAAGACCTGCAAATACCAACCATTCTTGGAGTAAGCAATGTATCACACGGGCTTCCATCAAGGAATTCAGTCAATTCCACATTCTTGATTATGGCAATTGCAAAAGGACTTGATGCGGCAATTATCAATCCTCTTGATTTACGAATTCAGGAAGCATTAAAAACAACTTCTCTTCTCACCGGAAGAGACAAAGGCGCAGTGCAATATATCAATTTTGTGAAATCTACCAATCTCGAGCTAACTCAAGGAATAGGGAAAGAGGAAAAAAAGAGCGCAACATCTTCAACAGTAAAAAAGGAAGCGGCTACCTTGCAGGAAAAAATAGAAAAAGCGGTAATAGAGGGCGACAAAGACTCTATAATTCCTCTTGTTGAAGAAGCTCTTGCAAGTGGGATGGATTCCCTTGATATAAGCAATCAATATCTCATTCCTGCCCTCGAAAAGGTTGGAGAAGCTTTCAGAGACAACACAATGTTTTTGCCTCAGGTATTGATGTCTGCAGAAGTTATTGAAAAGGCATTCAAACGGATTAAGCAGGATATGAAGAAAACTGCAGATAGCACCGGGAAAAAAATTCTTATGGCAACGGTGGAAGGCGATGTCCACGATATCGGAAAAAATATCGTGACAACTCTCCTTCAAAACCACGGTTTTAATGTAATAGATATAGGGAAGAATGTGCCCTGTGAAAAAATTCTCGAAGAGGCAAAAAAGAATAATGTAGATATGATTGGTTTGTCTGCATTAATGACAACTACTGTAATGCAGATGGAAAAGGTGATTAATGCCCTTCGTGAAAAGAATCTAAATATTCCTGTTGCTGTGGGCGGTGCAGTGGTAACTCAAACCTTCGCAGACAAAATAGGTGCATCCCTTTACGCTAAGGATGCCCTTGAAGCTGTAAAGAAAGTAAAGGATTTTTTCAAAATAGAGTAACTTCTGACAGCTCCTTCTTATTTCCTTTTTCGCCTTACAAATAAAACTGCCGCAAAACCTGTACCAAGAAGCATCAATGTCGATGGCTCCGGGACAGGACCTGCTGATGAAAGGAATCCCAATGTCACACGAAGTCTCTCAGACAGCCCAACAGTATTACCCATAGTTGTATGTGTCTGTAAATCTCCATCAACGGCAAATATAACCGAAGCGGGTTCCGCATTATCTCCTAATGCAGCATAGCTTGAAACAAAACTTCCATACTCACTTTCGCCTGAAAAGAAATTCAGCTCAACCTCGGCAAGATTAAGTCCGCCTCCAGCAGGATATGTCATACCAAACACCGCAGTAATACTCAAATATTCTCCATCGATATTAAAAGTTCCATCTGCATTTGAATAATAAACATCATAAAATTCTGTATAAGCTCCCATAAAATCCTTATTGTTAGGGGCAAGAGGATCTGAAAGACGCGTAGTTAACTCAACGCTATTGACATCCAAAACATATGGATTAGGACCAGGCCCGCCCGTTCTTTCCCAAATAGTAATGGACTTCAAATTAGGAATAAATCGTATCGGTGTAGCTTCAGATTTATTTGGTGCGACAATTTCAATGAGAATGACAAATGATAAAAAAACAAGCTTTTCAATCCAAACTCTCATTTTTTAAAATTTCGATATGTTAGAATACTACTTATGCCAACAGCCAATAAGATAAAAGATGACGGTTCTGGAACCGGAGGATTTGCAAGGTCTGAAATTCCAACCTGAAATATAGGGTCAAAACTATAATCTTTACTTGTCCTCCAGCTGACAGATGACACAATTCCCGGAAATTGAATCAGTCCACTTCCGTTTTTCCCTATTAAACGCAAACCGGATTTCCATAGTTGTCCTGGACCAGTGTAACCTGAACCAACATTTAATAAATCAAAACCTCTATCAAATTGAAACCATGTCGAATGTGTATTGTCACCCAAAGCCATAATCGCTATTACAGGGTCCACAACTGGTTGTGAAAAAGTAACCGTATGAATTACTAATGAGGAATATGTACTTGGACGAATCATATCAGAATCAGGTGGAGGATTATCAACCACTGGCGGGGCTGTATATGTAGTGGGATTGTATGACCAAAAGTTAATCCCCCCCCCAGTTTGTGCATTTTGAAAATAACCAGTATATGTAACAGATACACCGTTAACATTACCATCAACTTCACCCCATGTGTAATAATCCTGCGAAGTCCAATCCACCCATGAAATCGTTAGCGCTTGGGAAGACGAGCATATACAAATAGAGACAAAAAATATTAGTAAACTCATTGCTATCTTTAAATTTCTTTTGTTTTTAATCATTCTTTTCTCCTCACATATTCTTAATTCCAAAATATTATCTCAATAAATTGCAATTTTCATGCCAAAAAATCAAAAAAAGTCTCTTCCAAAATATAACTCATTGAAAATATTAAAAATTTTTTTA
>RFHX01000182.1 GCA_003695725.1 Candidatus Schekmanbacteria bacterium | reverse complement strand
GCTGTTTTGATAGAGAAATAGTTTTTTGAATAAAATAGGGAGGAATTATAAATGGGCATAGTAAAATTGACTGAAGAAATGAAAAGAGAGCTAATGGATTCCTATGTGCGTGGTTTGGGACTCGAGCCCAAACATCTATCCAAGGAGGAAGCTGAAAAGGAGATAATAGACTTTCTCAATAAACATAATACTTGTGTTCTTGCCACCTGCGGTAAGGATGGGAAGCCAAGGTCAACTGTCGTTGACTATGAAAACGATGGTATGACGGTTTATATTGTTACTGAAGGTGGTGGTAAGATTGATAATATCCTTGAAAATCCCAATGTATCGCTTGGGATATATGTGCCTCATAAAACGATGAAAGGAGTAATGGGCTTGAATTATCAGGGTAAAGCTGAGATATTTACAATGGAGGACAAGGAAGAAATGTCAAAAATTCTTCCGCTTTTTAGGGAGGTGATGGAAAATTTCAAAAAAGAGGTGAAGAATATTACACCTCGTCCGGAAATAATGAAGGTCATAAAAATAACGCCCGAGAGAGTTGTTTTTATCTGTTACGGCAGAGGCATTGCAGAGGCTGTGTGGACAAAATAGGTTTTTTAAAGATATGTTTTTTGATGAAGAGCTTTCTTTTTCACTTAAAAGAATAATTCAAGCAGTATTATTGATATTGCTGATATTCGTCATAGGCACAAGCGGTTATTATTTACTTGGAATTTTCGAGGGGAAGAATTGGAGATTTTTAGAGTGCGCTTATATGACAGCAATCACAATATCTACAGTTGGATATGGGGAAGTAATAGATATAAGCCACAGTGTATTTGGAAGAGTCTTTACAGTAATTCTCATTCTGAGTGGAATGGGAGTTGCGCTCTATAGTGTCAGTACTATAACAGCTTTTATAGTTGAAGGGGATTTAAAAAGAATTCTTGAGAGAAGGAAAATGATTAACAAGATTAAATTGATGGAGAATCATTATATAGTTTGTGGATGTGGTATCACAGGTTCAGGAATAGTTAAAGAGCTTTTGCTTACAGGAAGAGACTTTGTAGTGATTGAAAAAAACATTGAGCACATTGAAAAAGCAAAAAAGATGGGAGAATTTTTGTATATTCTTGGAGATTCTACAGAAGATGAAATTTTACTCGATGCCAATATAAAAAAGGCAAGAGGATTGATAACAACATTACCAGATGACAAAGACAATCTCTTTGTGACGATAACGGCAAAAGAGTTGAATCCTGATATTAGAATAATATCAAAGGTCATTGAAGAAAATTCTGCTCCTAAATTGTTGAGAGCAGGGGCAAATTCAGTAGTTTCTCCAAACGCCATAGGAAGTATGAGAATGGCATCAGAGCTTGTCAGACCTCATGTTGTCAATTTCCTCGATGGGATGTTGAGAGGAAAGGAAAAACATTTTAGGATCGAGGAATTTACAATTTTGGAGGGCTCAAGGTTGATTGGGAAAAAATTGGGTGATTCACCGATATATAAAGAAACGGATATTCCTGTCCTTGCGATAAAAAAGTTGGGTGAAAGTGAATATACTTATAATCCGCCGCACAATATGAAAATCGAAGCAGGTATGGTTTTGATTGTCCTAACAGATAGTAATGGATTACGAAAACTCAGTGGTTTCAATTGATAAATTTTTTCTCTTATGAAAATTTAACTAAGTAATCTAATTTGATGGAAAGTATTTCATATACTACCGCATTTGTTGCAGGGCTTATTTCATTCATTTCACCCTGCGTCCTTCCCCTTGTACCTGCTTATATATCCTTTATTTCTGGTGTCGTGGTTGGCGGGAAAGGAAAAGATAATGAAGACGGGGAATTGAAGACAACAAAGGTTTTCTTCAATGCTTTGGCTTTTGTCTGCGGTTTTTCATTTGTTTTCATCATCCTTGGAGCCGGGGCTACGGCAGTGGGGAGTTTTTTAGCTCAAAAGCTGACAATTTTCAGCCGTATTGCAGGAGCAATTATAATTGTCTTTGGGCTTCATATGACAGGAATTTTCAGAATAGGCATATTAGATGTTGAAAAGAGGTATCACTTTAAAAGTAAGAAGTTCGGTTTAATTGGCTCATTTCTTGTTGGGTTAGCATTTGCTTTTGGCTGGACTCCTTGTATAGGTCCTGTGCTTGGGGCGATTCTTGCTCTTGCATCATCTCAACGGACTGTTTATCAAGGCATTATTCTGCTTTCCTTTTATTCAGCAGGGCTAGGAATTCCCTTTCTTTTGACGGCTCTTGGAGTGAATCAATTTTTAAAATTTTTTGGTGCTGTCAAACCTCATATGCGAAAGATTGAGATTGGTGCAGGAATATTTCTTATTATTATCGGAATATTGATTATGACAAATACTTTTCAGAAACTTATTTATCCAATATCATGGTCGATAGGCATTTAATTAAAAATATTTCAAAGGATTATGAAGATATCTGTCGTAATACCTGTAAAAAATTCACTCCAGACGCTGCCTGAATGCATAAGTGCAGTCAAAAATAGCGATTATGATGATTATGAGATAGTGGTAGTTGATGATTTGAGTGAGGATGGATCGGCAGATTATGCAAGAGAGCAAGGATGCAGGGTAGTCAAGTCTCATCCTCCCCATGGAGTTTCTGCGGCAAGAAATACCGGTGCCATTGAAAGCAGAGGAGAGATAATCTTCTTTATTGATTCTGATATTATCATTGAAAAGGATACTCTTTCCAAGTTGTCAGAAATCTATGAGACATTGTCGCCCGACGCTGTTGTAGGAGTGCAATCGGAGAAATTGAGATTTGACAATTTTTTGAGCCAGTTTAAAAATCTTTGGATGAGATTTACTTATCTCAATCAGCCGCAATATGTAGCGCTTTTTTATACAAGTGTGGCTTCCATAAGAAAGGATATATTTCTTGAAATAGGGGGATTCGATGAAAATTACAACATCCCCAATGTTGAGGATACGGATTTGGGACAAAAGCTTTACAAGGCGGGATATAGAATATATCTTGCAAGGGAGTTGGAAGTTGAACATATAAAATCCTATGATTTTGCTTCAATTATGAAAACAGATTATTACAGAGCGCGAGGATTGGTAAAAATGGTATTGAGAAGAGGACTTAAAGGGTTATCGGAGGGGAATAAGACATCCGTGCCCAGCATCTATATGCTTCAGATGCCGGCATTTTTTATTGCCTTTCTTCTTTTACTTGCTTTTATTGTGAGTGGAAATTCGATTTTTCTGCTATGGATTATTCCCTGCCTGATTTTGATGGTAATCGCAAATAGCACTTTCCTGATATTTCTCGGGGATAAAAAATCTCTCTTATTTGTAATAATTTCATTTTTTTTTATAATTATCGATAATGTTTCTGTTTTATGGGGTATGATTACTGGGTGGTTTTCTTTTTTTTTAACAGACAACAAATATTATTGAAAGGATTGAATGGGTACAGCAGGTTATTTAAGGCATATTGGAAAAATAATCACTAAGAAGGCTTCCACTCCTATTTATCTTGTCTTTTTCATCACAGAAAATTGCACTGCCAACTGTCTTCATTGTCTTCTTGGGGAAAGAGAGGAGAAGACTGATGAACTCAAGATCGATGAGATTGAAAAGATTTCTTCCTCAATGGATGATATTTTGTTTCTTCTCTTGACAGGCGGCGAACCCTTTTTAAGAGATGATATTGATGAGATTGCTTATATCTTCTATAAAAATAATCAAATAGCAAATCTTGGCATACCATCTAATGGCTCATTGCAGGAAAAGGTCGTAGAGGGTGCAAAGAAGATTCTTGAAAGATGTAAAGGCGTTGATTTTGCTATTGACATTTCAATTGATTCAATCGGAGAAGAGCATGACAGACTTCGCGGTTATGAAGGGCTTTTTAAAAAATCGATTTGGACATACAAGGAACTTAAAAAGTTAAAAGAAAAATATGATAACTTTAATCTCAATGTAGCACTAACGGCATCGAGCTTCAATCAGGATAGATTAAAGGAGATATATGATTATCTCAAAAATGAATTAGGTGCTGACGCAATAACATACCTTTTGACTCGTGGAAATCCAAGAGACCCGAAGGCAAAGAAGTTTGATGTCCAAAAATATCTTGAACTTGCCGAGATAATTCGAAAAGACACAAAGGAAAGTTCCTTGTTGGGATATGAAAACTACTTTGGAAGCGACCTAATCAATGCGATGAAAATAATTAGGCAGGATGTGATAGGAAGAATTGTAAAGGAAAATAGAAGCATACTTCCCTGTTATGCGGCTTCGCTGAGCGCTGTTATATTGAGCAATGGCGATGTTTATCCTTGTGAGCTGTTGAATAAGAAAATGGGTAATTTGCGAGAAGAAAATTTCGATTTTAAACAGATTTGGAATAACGATAAAGCAAAGGAAATTAGAAAATATATTAAAGATACTAAATGTTTTTGCACTTATGAATGTTTTTTAACGAACAGCATTTTATTTACACCATCGATGTTTCCTAAGATTTTCAAGGAGTGGTTAGATATTAAAAAAGGAAAAATATTTTCATCAAATAAAAATAAAGGTTAATTGCTTATGTACAAGGGTTATAAGCTTTCTGTGGTTATGCCTTGTTACAATGAAGAGAAGGCATTGGGCGGTGTTATAGAAAGTATTCCTTCCTTTGTTGATGAAATCATTGTAGCTGATAACAACTCTACGGACAGGACCGCAGAGATTGCTCGCTCGCTTGGAGCAAAAGTTGTATTTGAAGGAAGAAAAGGTTATGGGCGCGCATATAAGACTGGCTTGAAAAACGCAACAGGAGAT
>RFHX01000181.1 GCA_003695725.1 Candidatus Schekmanbacteria bacterium | reverse complement strand
GTCCTTTAATTGGGGAGGGGTATTATATGGTGGACTATTCAAAACGAATCAATTATTCCATCGACAATATCGAGAGGTCAATCGTGGCAGACAGCGAAGTGGGTAATATGTATTCTCCAACACAGAAGAAGAAGCTCTATAAGGAAAAACAGAAACTTCTTAATAACTTTACTGAATTAAAAAAGATTATCGATATCAAACATATTCACCAATATCCAATTGAAGGAGTCAGGAATTTTGCCCGTATTGCGGCAATTCCTCCTGAAATTGTTATTAGCGACGATAGAATAAAGGATATGTGCCAAAATCAGCTTTGGACATCTTTTGTGTCACAAAAGACAAATAAAAGAATAAAAAGATTTACTCGATGCCCCGGCCTTGAAACCCGCTCATCATGCCCTTATTTCACCCCACCTGCAAGAAAGGTAAGACAGTTGCTCAATAAAGCTGACATATTTGTAGTGCTTCAATCAAAACTTTTTAATGAATTTGGATTCGTGCAGTGGCAGTTTAAAACAATAAACAGATTGAGAGAAGAGATAGAAAGTATTTTGGGTAAAAAATCAATTATTCAGCAGTTTGGCGCAGGTCCCTGCCAAGCATGTTATCCTCACCACTGCCTCGAGCACGGAAAATGCAGAATGCCTGAAAGACAGACACCGGCGCTTGAAGCTATGGGAATACCTGTAGGACAGCTATGCAGAGATACAGCATACCTGACCGGTAATAAAGCTTGGGAAATAAAATGGATCAAGCATTTCGGACTACCCAATATGACACCTAAAAAATGGAAGGTAGTTTTTGGATTGGCAGTTAAACTTAAAAATAATAAAAGAATTCATTAAAACTTTCGGGAAAGATTAGCGCTTTCTGATTAAATCAGGATTCAATTCAATAGCTTTATTATAATATCGGGCTGCTTCTTTTGACTTATTCATTTTTTCATATAAGGCAGCAAGATTGAAAAGCGCTCTATCAAATTTTGGGTTTAAGGAAATTGCCTTTTTAAAATGTTTTTCTGCCTTGTCAAAAGCTCCTTGATAAACATAGGCAATTGCAAGATTATTGTGAATTTCGGCTGAGTTAGGATTTATTGAAAGGGCAAAGGCATATTCCCTGATTGCCTTTTCAATTTTACCTTTCCCCATATAAGCCATTGCAAGGTTGCTGTGGGCTTTCTCATCTTTAGGTGAGATTTTTACGGCAGAAGTAAAATATTCAATTGCCCTGTCATAGTTTCTCAAATTCTGAAAAATTATTCCAAGGTTCAAATAAGCTTCAAAATCTCTTGGATTTAAAGAAATATCTTTTTCATAGAATTCGACAGCTTTAGCAAAATCTCCCAAAGATTGATAGATTGTGGCAAGATTGTAATAAGTAGCCGGATAATACGGGTCCAAAGATAAAGACTGCATTAAATATTTAATTGCTTTATATGGATAACCGGCTGCCTGATAGGAATATCCAAGGTTGCCATATGCCCGTGCATTTTGAGGAGCTTTCTTTACTGCATCACTCCATAAAGATATGGCATCTCTATAAAGAAGGTTTCTATTGAATGTCATTATGGAAAATAAGATGATTATTATGATAAAGAAAATTTTTAAAAGCCTTTGAAGAAAATCTCTCTGAAAAAAATATTTTAAAATTTCTGCCACTAAAAAGGATAAAGATATCAAAGAAAGATACAGCCATCTTTCCGAAATAAAATCTGATAAGGGGAAAAGGAGAAATGGAAATAAAGTTAAAATAAACCAACATAGGGCAAAGGAAAAAAATCGGTAATTTCTAAAACACTTCTTCATCAAGACAGCTATTCCAGTCCAAAACAATAGGGCGCAAGCTAGGCGAATAGAAATTACGGAATCGATCTCATCAACAAAGTGGGCAATATTCAAATTCAATGGGAAAAAAATTTTTGCAGCAAATTTAGGCAGTATCGTAAGCTCCGTCAACAGATGGACATAAAGGGGCCTTTGCGTCTTATCAGGACTTGATAGTGTAAATATAAATCTATACTTTATTGAAATTAAAAGGAAAACAATAAAAAAACAGGGGGCATAAATATATTTCAGCTTTTCGACTCTAAATTTCCTATTTGTTAAAAAATAAAAATCATAAAAAAGAATCAAGAGCGGAAAAATAACTGAAATCTCTTTGCTTCCCACAGCTAAAATGAATGCAAGCAGAGAAAACAAAGATAGAGTTTTATCATATCTTTCACCCTTAAAAGATTTTATAAAAAATAACAATCCTAAAAAAATAAAAAAAGCACTAAGGAGAGATGAGCGGCTTGATATATATGTTACAGATTCAGTCGCAAGAGGATGGACTGCAAAAATTAGTGATGCAAAAAGAGAAATTGGAAGATTTTCATCTCTCTCTGATTTTTCATCATCAAGAGAATTCAATGACTCCTCTATTATGAAAAATAGGAGCAGGGAGTTCAAATAATGTAATATGAAATTGAATATGTGATACCCTTTAACATCAAGCCCGCCTAAAAGATAATTTAAAAGGAAGGTAAACATTAAAACAGGCCTTTGCTCCTTTTCAGGCAAACTTTTCAGGAAAGCTCCAATACTTCTTATGTCAGGGTTTTTGACAATTACATAATTGTCATCATAATGAAAGGGCGAACTGAATGTATTGGAATAAGAAATTATCGAAAGAAAAAAAATTAAAAGATAAGGGAAAAAATATGCTTTTAAAAAACTATTTTTTGAAATTTTTTGCACAAGTCGATCCCGAAGATATTTTTTATGTTGAATCAACCTTTCGATGTCAAATACTTCCAATACTCCGGTACCAAAACTACATTAAAAATTATAAATGATTTATAAGGTATCAAAATCTTTAATTGTTTCATAATTTCCAACATCAAAGTGAACAGGACTGCTGCCTGCATCTCCAAGTAAAGTAAAACAAATTGCTTTAAATATAAAAAAAATAAGAAGTGAAAAAAGAACTTTCGATAATGT
>RFHX01000180.1 GCA_003695725.1 Candidatus Schekmanbacteria bacterium | reverse complement strand
TATCAGCAATCCCTCTTCACCTGCTAATGTGGGCAATATCTCGTTTTCAACGAATTGGGCGCGCCATATTTACATTTCAGGAAAAACAGCATACATTGCCTCCTATGATGGGCTTTATATTGCAGATGTCAGTCATCCTTCATCACCAGCTCTTTTGGCAAAATATGGCTCTGACTCAATTGGAGATGTTTTAGTTCAAGATAAGGTGGCTTATTTGAGCACTGAAAAGTCAGGTCTTCAAATTCTCGATGTGTCAAATCCATCGAGCCCAACACTTCTTGGAAAATTGGACTTGGAATTGAATATTGGCAGTCTATTTCTTCAAAACTCAAAACTCTTTGCAACTAATAATTCACGCGGACTGTTCATCATCGATGTAAGCAATCCTTCATCCCCATCATTGGAAGGATCATATCTTACAGCCGGAACGGTAATAAGAATATCGGTCAAAGATAATAAAGGATATATTTCAACAGGCGAAGGCGGAATGGTTATAATCGACACCTCTGATATCAGCAAGCCAACTTTTTTAGGCGCTTTAGAAACGAAAGGATATTGCAATGACATATTTGCTTCGAACGGTAAAGCATACATTGCAGATGGTAAAAATGGCTTACTCATCGCTGATGTTTCTGATCCCACTTCCCCATCACTCATAGGTTCAATAAAAACTGAAAATGCTCTTTATGTTTCTGAATGGGAAAATACTGCATTCGTTGCAAATGCAGGAGGTATCCTTGATATAATAGATGTTACTGATCCTATCTCTCCGACATTGTCAGCTCAGGTTTATAGTGGATCATCTCCAATTGGAATATACAGTTACAATGGCAGGGTTTATGTTGCCAATTCTAAAGAGGGTATCATCATTATTGACGCAACTACTCCTTCTTCTCCATCCATTGTTGGCGCCTATTATGCCGGTAAGGAAAGCGGATTTTCAGCGAACAAAACAACGCTTTATTATTCTACCATATATGGTAGTTTTTCCATTGCCGATGCAGAGAATCCATCGTTAATAGACATAATCGGTAAGACAGGAATTGGAGAATCGGGATACGATCTATCAGTATCCGGAAATTTGGCATATTTTGATGCAGATGAGATGGGTGGAAAAATTGATTATGGAGTCGCCGTATTCGACATTGAAAATCCATCAGAACCAAAACTCATAGCAAAAATTCCAACTGGTGGAACTTTATTCGCTGATGGGAAAACTCTTTATGTGTCACAAGGTTGGTCGGGACTTGAAATATGGTCAACACCCAAACAATCTGGAATATGGAAAATCAGCAAAAGAAAGGTATTCTATAAGGATAGACTTTCTCTTGAAGGGACGGGTTTTGGAAAAGGAAAGGGAAAAGTCTTTATCATATCAAAGGGCAATAAAATCAAGTGTAGAGTCAAAGAATGGACGGAAAACAAAATAACAGTTGCAATCCCGTGGGGAGCAAGAATAGGAAAAGCCGATATTCTCATTATCTCATCAGATAAAACTTCAAAGAAAAAAACAAAAATTTATTTCAAAGGCAAAAATCCTGTCATCAATAAATTATCATCAAAAAATATATCTGTTGGAAATGAAATAATAATCAAGGGGAAAAACTTTGGTCCTGAAGAAAGCGAGACTGAAAAGCTGATTGCCAAAGGCTTCTCGGCAGTTCTGACTTCCTGGAAAAACAATGAAGTTAGATTCAAAGTCGAACAAATAACAAGCAATAATCCAGAATTATGGATAGAAACACGATACGGAAAAAGCAGGCAAGTAAAATTGAATATATCTATGATTTCTTCAATGTATGAATAAAAGGTATGGTTAGGATTAAAAATCTGTTTATAATTCTTCTTTCCTTATTACTTCTGCTTTCAGTCAATAAAAGAGCTGAAAGCGAGATAATGCATCTGCTATCAACCTTTGGTGGAAGCTACAATAATGTCAAAGTAGAAAATAGCCGCATTTATATTACGACAGAAAATGGAATAATTGCTCTCGATGCTTCTTCCCCTGCAGACCCAGTACTTCTTTCTTTTTACAATGGAACTGATTTAGACACTTTTTGTATTTCAAATGAAATTGCTTATGTTGCTCAAGATGAAGGATTTGACATAATAGACTATTCAAACCCCTATTCACCACATAAAGTAGGCTCTTTTTCCACTGGAAACAGTGTGCGTGAAATATCAGTTTCAAACAATTTGGCTTATATAGCAGATTATGGAGGAGGTTTTAAGATAGTTGATGTTTCAACGCCATCTTCTCCACAACTCCTCGGCAAAGTTTTTGTTGGCTCATTTGACATCGACCTCTCTATCTCCGACAACAATGTATTTACAGTTTCCGGAACGTCAGGAGCTGTAAAATTAATCGATGTGTCTGACCCTGCAAATCCGCATCTAAAAAGCATTTATTACATCCCCAATGGTTATGCTCAAAAAATAACCTCAAAAGGCTCAACTGCATATGTGATAGATGGGACCAAAAAAGAAGGGAATAAATTCGCTGGATTTAATGTCATTGATTTTTCAAATCCTCTTCTTCCAAAAATCACTAAAAGTGCAAAATCCTATGCCAATAAAGATGGAAATATCTTAGCAACGGATTCGAAACTTTTTTTAACATCAGGCAGAACAGGAATTTTAAAGTTCTTTGATATAAAAAATGACCCACTCAATCCTGTCATCCAGTCTTCATCCTATGGTACAGGTCCCAATTCAGTTATCAGTGCATTTGATGTAGAAGGAACAAAGGTCTATATCGCCGATAAAAGGAATGGATTACATATCATAAATGTAAATGACAACTTTGAAACAGAGCTTCTTGGCAGATATAAAACAGTGAGCGGAGTCAAGGGCGTTTACATCGTCAATGATAAAGCATTTTTAGCAGATTATTATGAAGGGCTTGTTATCATCGATATTTCAAATACAGATTTGCCAAAATGGGAAAGCTCTTACAGTAGTGCTGAAGATGGGAAGCCGATAAATTGCCAAAAGGTTGTTGTCGATAATGGCACCGCATATTTGGCTACCGCAAATAAAGGTGTAATAATTCTCGATGTAAGCGATACAGCAAATCCAACCTTTCTTGGCTCTTACGATAACATTGACAATGTTGTCGATTTATATCTTTCCGGCTCTTACCTTTATCTTGCAAGCCCTAAGGAGGGGTTACAGATAATCGATGTAAGCACTCCCACATCGCCTTCACTTGTTGGCTCATACAAGCCTGATTCCATCAATGTTAACGAAGCCAAAGGGATTTATCTTTCGGGCACAACTGCCTATCTTTCTCAAGGATACTCTGGCGTTAAAATAATCGATGTAAGCAATATCCAATCTCCTCGATTAATTGGAGAATTTACTGTTGAAAATGCAATATATGCTCTTTCCGTCAAGCAATTGAACGATATTTTGTATGTCGCCAGTGGAAGATATTTATATACTGTAGATGTTTCCAATCCTTCATCTCCAACACTGCTTCATTCCTTCACAAAAACGAATTTTGGTGCAAACAGAATAGCTCTTTCTGGCAATCAAATGTATGTGGGCGGATATTATGACGAGCTTTTCGTATTTGATATTTCAGATTATACAAATCCTCAATATAAAGGAGCTTTTAAACTTAGAACTGTTCCTCCAAACAAATACCCTCATGGAATCAACGACATCTTTATAGATAATACAATGCTGTATTTGGCAGGAGGGGAAGGAGGATTAAAAATAATCGAAGGAACAGAACTTCCCGAACTTTCCCATTATCCATCAATAACATCTATAAGCCCTGATACAGGTTTTTTCGGCGATAAGGTTACACTTAGTGGAAATTACTTTGGAGATGAAAAGGTAAAAGTTAAAGCAACTGACGGCAATCTTGAATTTGATTGTTCTATCGAAAGCTGGCAGAATGATGAAATTACCTTTTCACTTCCTTGGGGATTTAAAGAAGGGCCCATACAGTTCATAGTAGAAAACTCTGATGGTTTGCAAACAACAAGCGAAAACTTCACATATGAAGTTAATAAGCCGGTAATAAACAGTGTTTTTCCAAAAAAAGTAAATAAAAAGGAGTCTTTTACAGTTGAAGGCGAAAACTTTGGGCCAAATAAATATTCAGCTGAAATGCTCGTTAAAGGCGGAGTTCTTTCCATAGAAAAATGGGGTAACGATGCTATTATAATAAAAGTGAACAAAGCAAAAAAGAAAAAAGTTAAATTTCGGATAATAACTCCTTATGGAAAAACCAAATGGCAAAAAATAAAAGTTCGGAAGCATTTCTAAAACTCCCTTCTCATTCGTTCCTCAAAATCAAAAAAAATTTTTTCCTTCTTGACATTTTGTAATATTTTCAGATTAAAAAACAAAGAATAGCAACAGCATCAAAGCACTTGAAAGATTCATAATGGATATAAAAAAGCTAAAGGTAAACCTTCAGTCTTATGGTATTGCACTTGACGATGGTATTTCGGTCGGCCGTGCAAGCGGCGCAGGCCCTGCGGGAAGCGTAACTTTTCTAATAAACGACACACAAATCAATGCGCCATATTCAGAAAACACAGGTAAAGAAAGCCCATATAAAATTATTAAACAAAACGGGAAATTCTCCCTTATGCAAGATGGCAGAGCCATATGCGAAATAAAGTTTCCTCCAGTCCCAAAATTTTATAAAGAAAAAACTGGCGATGATATCTCTTATAAAAAAATTGCCCTTTTACATGGAAAAGACTGCCTTGCAACAACGATTGTCCAACGATGTGAATTATGGAGGAAAGGTAATAAATGTAAATTTTGCGCCATTGAACTCTCTCTGAAAAATGGCGCTACTATTGCTGAAAAAAAGCCTGAAGATTTAGCCGAAGTAGTAAGAAAAGCTGAAAAAGAGGACGGTATCGAGCATCTCACACTCACATCAGGCACATCTCAAAATTTTTCGCATCTTACAACCTTTCTTGCTCGTTGTGTTGAAAAAATTAGAGAAAAGTCTTCCATCCCGATTCATCTTCAGGTTTATCCATTTGGAGAATACAAAAAGCCCTTTGAGATATTGAAAGATGCAGGCGTAGATACTCTGGGAATTCATATTGAAAGCTTCGATGAAGAGATAAGAAATAGATACATTCCCGGAAAATCCTGCCACAGTTTAAAAGAAATTGGAGAAATGCTCAAATGCGCTGTGGCAATATTCGGCAAGAATCAAGTTACATCCTTTATCATTATAGGGCTTGGGGAAACGGCAGAATCTGTAATAGAAGGAAGTAGATGGCTTGCACAAATGGGAGTCTATCCCTTTATCGTCCCTCATCATCCTATAAGAGGTACAGAAACATACCATCTTGGCACTCCCACTCCTCAATATCAGGAAAAAATTTATGTTGAAGTTTCTAAAATTTTAGATGAATATGGTCTATCATCAACTGAAGTTAAAGCAGGATGTGTAAAATGTGCTGCCTGTTCAGCCATCAAAGAATTTGAAATAAAAAAATGAAAAATCATATCCTCATAATAGAAGATGATGTTAAAATAGTACGAAACCTCAAAGAATATCTTCCTGCTGATGAATACTCCATAACCCATGCCTCTGATGGCCAAAAAGGAATCGAATTTTTCAATGAAAATCCGCCGGACCTAATCCTCCTCGATATAATGCTTCCTGAATTGGATGGGCTTGAGGTTTGCCGCGAAATACGAAAAAAGAGTATGGTGCCAATAATAATGATTACGGCAAAAGGAGAAGAAACAGATGTAGTAGTTGGGCTTGAATTAGGTGCTGATGACTACATTACTAAGCCATTCAGTATGAGAGAACTCCTTGCACGAATAAAGGCGGCAATAAGGCGTTCTAAGGAGATGAATGAAATCAGTTTTCATTCAGAAGTCGTCAAATATCCCACATTTTCAGTAAATATTCCTAAAAGGGAAATCACCAAAGGAAAAAAGAAAATTCAACTCACAGTAACAGAATACAATCTGCTTAGTCTTTTTATGAAAAATCCGGGGAAAGTATTTACGCGCAATTCCTTGATTGATTTCGAAAAAGGGAAAGATAATTCTCCCTATGACCGTTCAATCGATTCGCATATAAGCCACCTCAGGCAGAAAATAGAAGACGACCCAAAGCATCCAAAATATATAAAAACCGTTTGGGGCGTTGGATATAAATTCGATCCTGACGATGTTTAAAATAAAAAGCATTTATAGCAAGATCGTCCTGACAATTTTTGGATTCATAATTGCCATATCCATCATCATATTCGCTTTTACCGCATTGATACGAAATGTAATTGACGAACCCTCAATCTACAGCAGAGAGATTACACGAGAAATAAAATTTATGGGGCGCATTGTGGAAGAAAAAATGAAAAATCTATCTGCCGTAGAAAATAACGAAGAAATCAAAAATATGATAGAAGACTTCTCCAACAAAACAGAATCTGACATCAGATTATTGAGATTGAAAGACAGAAAGACACTTTTTTCAGCTTATTACGACAATGAGAATATAAATATTTTCTCAAACAAAGAATTGGATGAAATAGTCAAGGACACAGAGAAAGAAGGCGCAACGAGAAAATACCTGCGCACAGGAAATGGTGAAATGCTTTTCAACACATTGATAAGAGACAGGGACAACAATATCTATTTACTTCAAAGCAAACACAAAATTTTCTATCCGAAGGAAAGAAGGGCTTTTCTTTGGATAATGCTCTTTCTATGCATTCTCATAATTGCCCTCTCGGCATTTCCAATATCCCGCAACATAACAAATCCAATAAATAAACTCATAGATGCGTCCCAAAAATTGGCAAGTGGAAAATTCGGTTACTCCGTTGATGTAAAATCCGGCGATGAAATCGGAAGGCTTGCAGCAAATTTCAATCAAATGTCTGAAAGGATTCGCCAGCTTCATGAAAACAGGAAAAATCTGCTTGCCGACATTTCACACGAGCTTCGCACTCCCCTTGCACGAATTCAAACAGATGCAGAAATCATTATTGACAAAAATCTTAGTGAAGAAAAGAGGAGAGATTATCTAAATGACATCATCGAAGAAATACGATGTATGAACTCTCTGATTGAAGATCTCTTTAATCTATCTAAAATAGACCTTGGCTTTGAAAAGCTCAATCTCGAAGATATCGAATTTTCCACACTGATGAATGAGCTTTACAACCAATTCGAAGCAAGCATAAAAAGAAAGAATATTGAAATGGAATTTGTTGATAGACTCAACAATCAAAAAATTAGAGCGGACAAAGCAAAAATCAAACAGGTAATTTCAAATCTCATTTCAAATGCTCTTCAACATACTGAAGAAGGCGGAAAAATAGTTATAACAGGCCATATAGTAGACGGGAAAATCGAAATTTCTGTCAAAGACAACGGTAAGGGAATACCAGAGGAGGAACTTCCCAAAATATTCAACCGATTCTATCGGGTTGACAAATCAAGAGCAAGAGATTCGGGTGGAAGCGGGCTTGGACTTGCAATCTGTAAAAGAATAATTGCTTTTCATAAAGGAGATATCAGAGCAGAGAGCAAACTCAACGAAGGGACAACAATAACCTTTACCCTACCCCTTTAAATATGAGTTGATTATCTTCCACTCCTAAATTTCATCTGTCTCTATCGAAAAGGGAAAAAAATTAGCTCTTTATACAAGCTGTTGACAGATGGAGGCCTTATAAAATAAAGTTATCATTACAGGAGAAAGATAATGGCAGTAATTCAAGGCATAGTAGACAGAATAGTATACAGCAACGATGATAATGGCTATACAGTGATTAAACTCCTAATTGAAGACAATCGAGGTATCACAGCTGTCGGCAATATGACAGGCATAAATCCGGGTGAAGCCATTAGAATCGAAGGGGAATGGACTACACATAAAAAATTTGGTTCACAGTTTAAAGTAACTTCCTACAAATGGGTTTTCCCAAAAACAAAAAGAGGAATTCAAAAATACCTCGAGTCAGGAATCATAAAAGGTATAGGCCCTGTGCTTGCTGAAAGACTAATCAAACGATTCGGTGAAAATGTAATTTCCATTCTCGACAACTCCCCTGAAGAATTAAAAGAGGTAGAAGGTATAGGAGATAAAAAATTCGAAGTAATAATCAAGGCATGGCAGGAGCAAAAGAAGGTTAGAGATGTAATGATATTCCTTCAATCATATGGGATAAGCCCAGCATATGCATCTAAAATATATAAGCGATATGGCAATAGCTGTATCGCTGTGTTAAAAAATAATCCCTATCAGATGGCATATGATATTGCAGGCATTGGATTCAAAACAGCTGATAAAATCGCCATCTCAAGTGGATTCGATCCGGAATCTCCTGAACGAATAAAAGCCGCCATAATTTATCAACTTGAAAATTTACTTGAAGACGGACATACCTGTTATCCGCAGGAGGGCCTGATTGAAGAATGTTCTAAACTTCTTGAAATAAACAAACCTGAATTAGTAGAAGAAGCACTCTCATCACTTTTGGAAAGAGGAACATTGATAAAAGAATCATTTTCAGACGGCAGACAACCATTGATTTATTTAAATTCGCTATATGATGCAGAGGTAAAGATCTCTGCTATTTTAAAAGAAAGGATCAATACAAAGAGTCTCCACTCAATCTGCAACCTTGAGAGCGAAATAGAAAATTTAGAATATTCTGAAAAAATAAAACTCGCAAAAGAACAGAAGGAAGCCATAAAGCTTGTTTTTTCAAACAATCTGTCAATAATCACAGGTGGTCCTGGTACAGGAAAAACTACGATTCTAAAGTTTGTTACTACCATCTGCAGAAAGAATGCTTTAAAAGTATTGCTGGCTGCTCCTACCGGACGAGCGGCAAAAAGATTGTCCGAAGTTACAGGAATGGAAGCCAAGACGATTCATCGCCTCCTCGAATATAATCCAAGTATGGGATGTTTCTTGAAGAATTCAGATTCGCCATTGAAAGCAGATATAATAATCCTCGATGAATCTTCAATGATTGATATTCCACTTTTTGCGAATTTTCTTGAAGCGCTACCTCCGGACTGCAGCCTTTTAATGGTAGGAGATGTCAATCAGCTTCCTTCTGTTGGCCCGGGCAATCTTTTGCGAGATCTTATCGAATCAAACGTAATCGCCTGTGTAAAACTTGAAAAAATATTCAGACAGGAAGCTAACAGCAATATCGTCATAAATGCCCACAGAATAAACAGAGGAGATTTTCCAAAAATCCCAAAAATAAAGCGTGAGGAAAAAGGCGATTTCTACTTTTTCGAAGAAGAAGATCAAGATAAAGTCTTGAATATTATAAAGGAACTTTATTGCAAAAAAATACCTCAGAAATTCGGATATAATCCTTTCACAGATATTCAAGTCTTGACGCCAATGCACAAAGGAACGGTCGGGGCAATGAATATCAATAGTGTTCTTCAGAACATTTTAAATCCTCAAAAAAAAGAATTAGTGCGAGGCAACAAAATATTCAGGCAGAAGGACAAGGTTATGCAGATTAAAAACAATTATGAAAAGGAAGTATTCAATGGCGACATCGGAATCATCGAAGCAATAGACTTTGAAGAACAAAATCTTGTAGTCAATTTCGACGACCGGTATGTAGAATATGATTTTGGAGAATTAGATGAGCTCACATTATCCTACGCAATATCAATACATAAATCGCAAGGCTCTGAATATAACGCTGTCATTATCCCAATTTTGACACAACACTACTATCTGCTGCAAAGAAATCTCCTATACACTGCAATAACAAGAGGTAAAAAACTCGTTGTTCTAACAGGGACAAGAAAAGCTATCTGGATGGCAATAAAAAACAATAGGGTTCAGGAAAGATATACCCTACTGAAAGAACGGATTTTAAAGACTGAATAAAATATAAAATTACAGGCTATGGACAAGATCAACTAAAAAATGCACTTTTTCATAGGGCGTATCTCTTACAATCCATCCGCCAAGACTAAATATATGAGCAGGAGCACGAAGTCCTTTTTCAACTATCTCTCTTACTCTCTTCTCAATCTCCTTCTCATCAGCAAAAAGGCAGTAAGGCTCTAAATTTCCCTGTACAACCTGCTTGTATTCAAATCTGCTTATTACATCTCCAATATCAACCGTCCAGCTTACAGCTAAGATATCAGGATTCAATTCTTCAATAGGCGAATAAAGGAAACTCCATCCGTCACAGGCAAAGAGCAAAGGGACTCCTTCTGCTTTTACTCTCTCGGAAAGTTTCTTTACATAGGGGAAACAGAAGGATTTATAATCCTCTGGAGACAATACAGCAGGAGCGCCTAAATCAAGCAACATCATAACATCGGCGCCTGCTTCAACCTGGGCTGAAATGGAAGAGAGATAAAATTCTGTCAGTTTTTCCATTAGGGAATGAAAAAATTCAGGCATTGAATGCATCATTTTCTTGAAATTGTAATAAGCCTTCATCCCCGTTGGCGCCTTTCCCTCGATTAAGAAAGCGCTTGTGCTCATCAGCCCTCCTATCCAACCAATGAGGGGCGCCTTACCTGTAAGTTCTTTTTTTGATAATCTCATTGCTTCAAGCCATACCTTCATTGCTTCAGCAGGATCAGGTATTGGCATTTTCTCAATGTCTTCTGCGTTTCTCACAGGATTAGATACGCGCGGTCCTCCATCTTCGGATAACATAATATCAAATCCCATACTACGGAAGGGCACAAGAAGGTCCGATACATGAATTGCGGCATCGTATCCTACTTCTATGACAGGATTAACAGTACATTGCGAACTCAATTCAGGGCTTTCCATTATCTCTGAAAATGAATATCTCTCACGAAGTTTTTTATTTGATGGAGAAGTTACACTCTGTATTTCAATAACAATAGGGATCCGTGAAGGCCTCTTTCCATGTGCAGCTTGAAGATAAGGAAGGTCATTTGCATCCATCATCACTTTTTCAATTTCAAGTAAATTTACGAATGCATCTCATAAACACTTTTCTAAAAATTTTCTTTATAAATCTTCACTTTATACTTCTTTTTTAATCGGGCTATTTCATTTTCAATCTTTTTGACTGTCTCCTCTTTATCAAGAATCATCTCTATTTCTCCTCTCACTTCATCGAGGCTTTTTGGTCTGCCTTTTTTTATCTCTTTTAAAAAGACTATATGATATCCTTCACCGCTTTTAAAGGGGCCTCCTATTTCATTCGGTTTCATAGAAAAGATATTCTTGACAAGTTCCAAAGAATCTCTGTATCCCTTTAACGGCTCATTCTCATGGATTAAACCAAGCTTTCCATCTTTTTGAATCGTTTTTTTATCTATAGAATACCTCTTTACTGCATCTTTGAATGAAATTTTCCCTTCATCTAAAAGTTTCCTGACCTTTTCTGCCTCTTCCTGTGATCGTAAAAGAATATGTGACGCAAAAGCATAGTCACTGTGTTTGAAATCACTTTTATGCTTGTTATAGTAATCAACGACATCATTTTCAGAGACAGACAGGTTTTTCGCCACATATTTCTTAATATAAATATCCCTAATGAGCGCTCTTTCTATGCTTTTCTTGCGCAGCAAAAACTCTCTGTCTTTTTCAATTCCCTTCTCTTTACCTTCAAGATATAGGAGCTCTGTTTCAATATAGTCTCTTATAAAATCTCTTTTTAACTTTTTATTTAGATAACGGACCTGTAAATCTTCTGGTAAAAGTTTTATTATGCTGTCAATCTCATCAATAGTAATTTTTCTTCCACCCACATCTGCAATGACATTGGAAGGAACCTCACCGCTTTCACCATTTGAGACAAATAAAGTGAAAAAAGAAAAAAAGACAAAAATATAAATCAGAAAAAGAGATTCAACTTTTTGCATAGGGAATGCCTTCTATTCTTTTTTGATTATAACTTTTCTTCCTTCGATCTCCAACTTGTCATCACAGAAAAGAGAAACTGCTTCTGCATATGCCTTGTGCTCCTCTTTCAAAATTCTTTCAGCAAGAGAGTGCTCATCATCATTATCATTCACCACAACTGCTTTTTGCAAAATAATTGGTCCTGTATCAGTCCCTTCATCAACAAAATGCACTGTGCATCCACTTATCTTGACACCATAATCTATAGCCTGCTTTTGCGCATTTACACCAGGGAAAGAAGGAAGAAGCGCAGGATGAATATTTATAATGCGGTTTCTATACCTCGAGACAAAATAGGGAGTTAAAACACGCATAAACCCTGCAAGGCAAACAAGCTCTACCTTTTCTCTTTCAAGATGTTCGATAATGTCCTTTTCAAAATCTTCTCGTGTAGAATATTTTCTATGATCGACGACAGCAGTCTTGATTCCGTTATTTTCTGCTCTTTTCAATGCAAAAGCATCAGCTTTATTGCTTATTACTATTGCGATTTCACCATTGATTTTTTTCTCTTTTATTGCGTCAATCAACGCCTGAAGATTGCTTCCCCTTCCCGAAACGAGAACTCCGATTTTTTTTGGCATCTTCACTTTTATCTCTCCCACATCAAATTGAAAAAGTTTTAAAAGAATTAAAATATTTTCACTAATTGATTATGACTTTATGGTTCCCTCTCACTATGCGTCCTATCTTCCAGCCTTTTTGCCCGGACGAAATGCAGTGAGTCAAGATGTTGTCGCTTTCCTTTTCATCGACGATAAGAACCAGCCCTATACCCATATTGAAAGTACGGTATAGTTCTTCTCTTTCAATCATATCCTGCGCCATAATGAAACGAAAAATATTGGGCAGTTCCCAAGAATCGGAATTGATTTCGGCTGACAGATTTTTTTGCAATATTCTTGGAATATTCTCTATCAATCCTCCACCTGTTATATGAGCAATCGCTTTAACAGGATAGGCATTCAAAAGGGGCTTCACTGTTTTGACATAAATTTTTGTAGGTTCTAAAAGGACATCTCCCACTGTCTTTCCCTTTTCTGTTGGAAATTCATCCTTTACCGATAAACCCAATTCATCAAAGAAAAGCTTTCTTACAAGTGAAAATCCGTTGCTGTGTAATCCCGACGAGGCAAGCCCTATTATCACATCATTTTCCTTGATATTGCCTGAAGGGAGAATATTGGCTTCATCTACGATACCTACGGCAAAGCCAGCCAAATCGTATTCTCCTTCCTTGTAAAAACCCGGCATTTCAGCAGTTTCGCCGCCAATTAACGCCATCTCTGCTTGTCTGCATCCTTCTGCAATCCCTTTTACCACTTCGATTCCTTCATCAAGAGAGAGTTTCCCTGTGGCAAAATAATCAAGAAAGAACAGCGGTGTTGCACCGCAAACGATGATGTCGTTTGCGCACATCGCCACAAGGTCGATTCCCACTGTCGAATGCTTTCCAGCTTCAAAAGCAATTTTCAATTTAGTGCCGACTCCATCAGTAGCAGAAACAAGACAGGGTTTTTTTAGCCCCTGCGGAATACGAAAAAACCCCCCAAAACCACCAAGATCAGAAACTACACCTTCTGTAAAAGTTGAGCGGGCAAGGGGTTTTATCTTTTCAATGAATAGATTCCCCGATGAGATGTCAACACCAGATGACTTATAGTCAATTCTCTTTTTGCTCATTTTCTGCCTCAAAAGTAAGAGTTAAAGACTGCGCGTCGTCTAATTGATTTCCAGAATTTTCTGATAATCAGTCATCATTCTCTGGCTATATCAAAGACAAAAATTTCGCAAGTATTGATTTCATATAATTACCAGAAAGAATCAATAAAAGAAATTTTTTTTGTCATATTATGTTAGTTCCATTAAATCTCAAAAAAAGAAGAGCAAAAATTAGTAGAGGGATTTTATTTTTCTCAGAAGAGCAATATTTTCGGAATGGCCGGTAAGATTGGCTGTGATTTTTCCCCTTATAGGCCTGCCCAAGAGATAGAAGTCACCTATGATGTCCAATATCTTGTGCCTTGCAAATTCATCTTTAAATCTCAATTCAGTATTTATCACCTTTTCATTGTCGAGAAGAACCACATTGTTTAACCTGCCTCCGCTTATCAATCCTTTCTTCTCAAGGTACTCAACATCTTTTAAAAAACCAAATGTTCGTGCAGGCGCTATCTCTTTCTTGAAAGTTTCAGCGCCATTGCTGACAAATTCAGCAACCTGCTTCCCAATAGGGGGAGGATAATCCATAATATACTTTACGGCAAAACCATCATATGGTTCTATCTTGATATACTTACTGCCCTTCCCTACTTTTCCATACACAATTTCACGGTCGATGACAATCGCCTCGCAGGTACCTTCCTGCTCAATTATTCCCCCATCCTCAATGAGCTCACAAAAATCAACAGCTGACCCATCCATAATTGGCACTTCATCTGTAATTTTAATAAGTAAATTATTGATGCCGTAAATATTAAGCACTGCCATTATATGTTCGATAGTTTTAACATTCGACTTCCCCTTTTTCAGAGAAGTTGCATGTTCTGTCGATTCTACATTGTCTATATTTGCCTCTACGGTTTCACCGGTAGAAACATTCGCGAAGATGATACCCGTATCAGGCGGCTGTGGGACTAAAATCAATCCTGTTTTCAAACCTGAATGAAGCCCTTGACCGCAAAGGACGACACTCGTTTTCAAGGTTTTCTGATAAACAACCTGTGATGCCGTTTTTTTCTTTTTTCTCATCAATCCAAAAGCCTTGACTTTCTTATCAAGGGTCTTTTTACTGATTCCCATTTCTTTGGCGGCTTTCTTCAAGTCCCAGCTGTTTTTCTTCAAAATGTTGGTCACATATTCCTTCTCCCATTTCTTCTTTGCCTCTTTATAAGAATATCCATCATAATCAAAGGATTTCACATCGCTTCCGCCTCTCAATATTTTACGCACATCAGAATCAGTTATTTTCCCTGTTGGCACTGAAATTGCCAATCTCTCCAAGATATTTTTCAATTCCTTGACATTATTGGGCCATTTATAAAGCATTAACTCTGCCATTGCTTCATCATCAATCTCTCTCAATCCTCTGCCATAATCTTCACTTATGTCTTCTATGAAGCAATTGACAAGGTCAGGTATATCTTCTGTCCTCTCCCGTAAAGGAGGCAGATAAATGGAAGTTGTAAATTCCTTCTGCAATTCAGGCAGGAATTCATCTTCTTGGACCGCCTTAGAAATATCTTTTTCGGATGCGGCTAATATTCTAAATTTCATTGAAAAGACTTTTTTCCCATTGATACGCGCAAACTTTCGGGTTTTAATGAGGTCCAAAAGCTTCTTTTGTACATTCTTGGAAAGTTTATCGATACCATCAAAAAATACTGTGCCATCTGCAGCGAGCTCGAGTTTTCCCCTTTTGGGGGTAGAATTGCCATTTTCTCTGTTTATACCAAATATCTCCTGCTCCAAAATTTCTTCATTCATAGCGGCACAATTTATTTTTACGAAGGGCTTTTCCCTCTTTGCTCCGTTATCGTGTATGATCCTTGCTACCAACTCCTTGCCGGTGCCTCTTTCACCATACACCAACACAGGGAAAGAGCCGTTAGATACTTCATTTATAAGTTGCCGCACTCTTTCAATCTGCTCACTTTTACCGACAAGTTTATATCTTTTGACAAGCTCCCTTTTGAGTTCAATTTTTTCCTTGTTCAATATTCTTCTCTCAAATGCGCGATTGACTGCTGAAAGTAAAACATCCATAGAAAGGGGTTTCTCTATAAAATCAGAAGCTCCAAGCTTTAATGCCCGCACAGCCGTTTCGATTGTCCCGTGTCCTGACATAATTATTACTTCAAGATCCCGTTCGAATTCTTTGATATTTTTTAGCACTTCTATTCCGTCCATACCGGGCATCCAAATATCGAGAAGGACCACATCCGGAGGCAATTCTTTTATCATTTCAAGAGCTTGTGGCCCATCAAGGGCTTTTGATACGGTATACCCCTCATCAGTGAGTATCCCTTCAAGGGAAGTCCCAATATTTTTTTCATCATCTACTACTAATATATGTCCTTTAGGCATTTTTTACTCTTTAAACTCCTCTAACAGGTAATTCTATTACAAAAGTTGTCCCTCGAGGTATATTATCTTTCACTCTAATATAACCGCGATGTTCTGATATTATGGAATTGACAATGGCTAATCCAAGCCCTGTACCGCTCTTTTTTGTGGAAAAATAAGGCAAAAAGAGCTTCTCCTTAACATTTGGAGGTATTCCTCTTCCATTGTCTGATACTTCAATTTTTACTGTCTGTAAATCTGCCATATACTCAAATGATATATTGATTTCACCATTTCCGTCCATCGATTCAATAGCATTGTCTATTAAATTGATAAATACCCTTTTTATCTGCTCAGGGTCAAGTTTCAATAATGGGATATCTTTTCCATTATTTATGTTTATTTTAACATTTTTCATACTTGTTTTGTAAAGAGAAATTGTTTCTTCAGCAAGTTCCTTGATGTTTACATCAACAGGATTGAAGGAAGGCATTCGCGCAAAATTTGAAAATTCATTGACCATTTTTTTCAAATCATCAACTTCCTGAATAATCGTATCAACACAGGAAACAAAAACCTCTTTATCTCCATTTCCTTCCTGAAAATATTTCTTTTTCAGCCGCTGTGCAGATAGTTTTATTGGAGTCAAAGGGTTTTTAATTTCATGGGCAATCCTTCTCGCTACTTCGCGCCATGCAGCAACTCTTTGAGCACGGATAAGCTCGGTCATATTTTCAAGTACCATTACAACGCCTATTTCATTATTCTCGCTATCGAAAAGTTTGCTTACATTTATCATAAAGGTAAAAACTTCGCCCTTTATATTTAGATTAACTTCATCTTCTATGCTTCTATTTCCTGATTCCTCAAGTTCAAGAAATAATTTCTTCAGAGGGTCCAATTTTGAAGTTGAAAAGGCGTCCTTGAAGAGTTTGCCTGTAAAATCACTTGCTTTTATGTGCAGCATTTCTTCTGCAGCAGAATTTATAGTCGTTATTCTTCCCCATATATCGAGAGAAATGACTCCTGTGCCTATGTTTTCAAGGACTGTTTCAATATAGCTTCTCCGCCTGTCAAGCTCACGATTTGTCTTTTGGAGGCTTAAATTCTTCTCCTGAAGTGCCAATTCTTTCATCTTTATATCATTTGTCATCTTGTTGAAAGAATCTACTAATATTCCAATTTCATCTTCACTCTTATCGCTTACCTTTATATCAATGTGAAAATCAAGATTGCCGTTAGACACCTCTCTCGTCCCTTCAGCAAGCTGTTTGATAGGAATCGTTATCTCCTTTGCAAGCTGTAATCCAAACCACATCGCCGCAAAAATGACTAAAATAGTTACTATCGCAAACATACCGACATAGGTGTTTGCAATTGGTTTTTTAAGAATCTCCTTTTGTCGATAATCTTCAAATGCCATAGCTGCAGATTTTATATCTTCCGTCAAACTTCTAGGCAAATAATATCCCACAGCCACAACACCAATCTTCTTTTTTCTTCTATTTTCAAGGGAAACCAATCCATATATCAATTCACCCTCATCAGCAGGAATGACGGTTGAAAGCTTCTCTTTGGAAAGAATCTTCTTTATCAAGTCATCATCAGGCTTGATCACTCTGTCTTCATCCACATCTTTTGAATAGGCTTCCATCACTTTTTTTCCTGATGAATTATAAACATATATGACATCCATATCATACTCATTAACCTTGCTCTTTATGTAATTTCTCAGATATTTCTTATTTTTTTCTGCAAGAAGGTTTCTGCGAAGAATAGACTTTCCGATAATCGATGAGAAATTTTCCGCCCTCCCCTTTATGTCGTCATAATACTGCTCTGATACGCGTATGGCACCTTGAAGGGACTGCTCAATTGGGACACTGAACCAATATTCCATAGTCTGTGAAATCAAAAAGCGGGCATAGAAGAAGAGGACAACAGAAGGAATACTCGTCAAAAGGAAAAAAGAAACTATCAGTTTTGTTCTAAATTTTGCTCCGGGCTCTAAGCGCTCTCTTTCAAAATAAAGTTTAACAATATTCCGGACAATCAGATAGACCAAAATCAGTAGCAGCATAAAGATGATGTTGTAAAAGGAATAGAATATAACATAATTGCCCACAGGCGAAGATGCTGAAATGTCCTGAGTTGTAACCTCGATTACAAGGAGAATTATAAACAGTAATATGAGCGCAGCTACTACTATTACATTCCTGCGCCTCTTCAGTGCCGCTTCCCTTGGAGATTCCACTTTTTTTGTTTTCATTTTTCCGATTTTTTCTAAAATATCATCTCGTTAATAGAACAATGTTATTGTAGCATTTTTATATAAAGATTGATATTTTTTTCAAAAAGGTTTTCTTGGATTTAAATCTTTCTCTAAAAGCTCAGAGACATTCCTCTTACAGGTAATTTCTTACAAACATTTTACCTGATACCTGCCTTACAGCGCCATATATTTCAAGTTTCATAAGTATAGATGATATTTGCGGTATTCCCATTCCACATTCCCTCGATATAAGGTCGATATGTTTAGGAGAATCATCGAGAAAGGAAAGAACAGCCGCTTCTACAGAATCTTCAGAAAAGGCAATAGGTTTCTTACTATCTTTATCATCAGAGCGAGTAGAATTCTCTGAAAATTCTCTTTTGAATTCAACGCCTAAATGCTCTGCGATGTCGTCAAAGGATTCTGTCAATATGGCGCCTTTTTTTATCAACCCATTTGTGCCCTTGCTTCTTGAAGATGTAACCCTGCCCGGCACAGCAAATACATCCCTGTTTTGCTCAATGGCAAACCGCGCTGTTATAAGCGTCCCGCTTCTCTCTCCTGCCTCGATAACCAATATTGCTCTACTCATACCGCTAACGATTCTGTTGCGTCTCGGAAAATTCTTTTTGTGAGGTGACGAACCCATTGGAAATTCAGATATAACAGCTCCTTTTTCACAGATCTCATTATATAACTTGCCGTTTTCAGGTGGATATACCATATCTATACCACTTCCAAGTACTGCTATCGTATAACCATTACTTCCAAGTGCGCTTTTATGAGCTATTGTATCTATCCCTCTTGCCATACCACTAACTACTGCTATGCCGTTTATTGCCAACTGAGATGAAAGTTTTTCAGCCATCATTTTTCCATATTCAGTTGGATTCCTCGTGCCTACTACTGCAATTCCAGTGAATTCTTTTTTTAGATTCCCACGACAATAAAGCACAGGAGGGGGAGCTGAAATCTCCCTTAAAAGCTCTGGATAATCTTCATCTTCAACTGTAATTATCTGAACTCTCTGTTTTTCAATAACTTCAAGTTCTTTATCAACTATCTCGCCATATAGTATTGATATTGTTGATGATTTTTTCTTATTATCAAGCCACTCGATATCTTGAAATCCACTTCTGCCTGCTTTCAAAATTTCAGTGCCGCTTCCATAGTGCTGATGCAGTTTTATAAATATATCAGGCTTTTTATAAGAAAGCAGATTAAGGGCAATCCAATCCTTTTTTTCTTCAATATTCATTCTCGAATATCACTTTTCCCTTTCCAACAGATCTTTGATATCATCCTTTATATCATCAATCGATTGCTGTGGTATTTTATATTTTTCTGCAATGGTTTCAAGCTTCAAAATTACTTTTCTTATCGCCTCATTGCCAATATCAGCAGAGGGACATTTATTACAATCTCTATAAATTGCCCTTTCACCATTTGTAACTTCTTCATCAATTTCACTATTCATACTGCTGAAAGCAATACATTTATCCTTCATCATCTTCCTTTTTAAATCGAGATATTCGCTATCCGACAATCCGAGCTTTCTTTTTTCAATAAACCATGAAATATTTATTACCAAAGGTGCTGCAACAGTCAAAAGCCCCGTAACAGTTGGACATCCTTCTGCGCCTCTGAATAATTTTCTTATCTGAGAGTTGAAACCTCTTCCTATTTTAAGTCCTCTTATTCTGCCAATCAACTCTTTGAAAAGAGGACAATTTTTTTCAGGTGTTTCATTCATCTGCAAATCGACATCTTTTATCTCATATTCTGGAAATGTTGCAAAAAGAGTTAGTCTAATGTCATGGACTACATCCTTCATCGATGCGCTTACACGCATCAATCCCGGGCTAACCTCATCAAGGTCAATTAGAATATTTCTGACAAATATAGCCATCAATTTCTCCTTTTGGAAATACGCCTGCTTCTCTTTTTCCTTCTTTTTTTATTGAGCGAAATAAATTCATCAAATCTATCATATAAAAGTTCTAAATCCATTTCCCCTCTCTCGGGATAAACATCTATCACCAAAACTCTCACCCTATCTCCTATCCGAAATGTAATTCCGCTCCTCCTACCCCGTATGCGATGCTTATCTGCTTCAAAAATAAAATAATCTCCCTTTAACGATTTCATTCTCACCAATCCGTCAACATAATACCCCTCTATTTCGACAAAAAATCCGAATTCAGCTACACCGGAAATAATCCCATCAAAAACTTCTCCTGTATGCGCTTTGAGAAATTCCAATTTCTTTCTGTTCAACACTTCTCTTTCTGCATCCTCCGCTTTTCTCTCCATCTCGGATGAATGGGCTGCAGTTTTTTCCAGTTGCTTCAAATAGTTGTTTGAATAAATCTCCTTTTTCTTTCTGTTGAGCATTCTTTTCAAAATTCTATGTACTACAAGGTCAGGATATCTTCTTATGGGTGAAGTAAAGTGAGTATAATGCTTTGAAGCAAGACCAAAATGCCCCTCAGTTTTCGTTGTATAAAGTGCATGTTTCATTGTCCTCAAAAGTACTGTAGATACAAGATGCTCAATCTCAAGTCCCTGCACTGAATCAAGCATCTTCTGAAAATTTTTAGGTGCAATCTTTCCAATAGGTTTCAAATCGAAGTCGAGCCCTTTTATAAATTCATTGAACTCATCTATACTGTCTTTATCAGGCAATTCATGAACTCTATAAATCGACGGCTCTGAATGTTTAAACAAATATTCCGCTACGGTTTCATTGGCTGCAATCATAAATTCTTCAATGATTCTGTGTGATGTCAATCTCTCAGATTTAACGATGTCAATAATATCGCCTGTTGCATCAAGAATAAATTCCGGTTCAGGCAGGTCAAAATCAAGACTACCGCGCCGTCTTCTCTTTTCTTTGAGAATATGACAAAGCTCTTCCATTAATTTGAAATCTTCTGCATAATTGCTGTAACGCTGAATAATTTGTTCATCACTTCCATCTAAAACCTTTTGAAAATTGGTGTAGGTCATCCTTTCATCACTTCTTATTACAGATTCCACTATTCTATAATCAATAATCTCACCCTTCTTATCTATGTCCATTACAACACTTACTGTTAATCTGTCTTTTCCCTGATTTAAGCTGCACAAATCGCTGGATAGTTTCATCGGCAGCATAGGAATCCAGTAGTCAGGAAAATAAACACTTGTCGCCCGCTTCCATGCTTCCTTGTCTATCAGACTATTTTCTTTCACATAATAGGAAACATCAGCTATATGGACATAGAGACGAAAGAGGTTTTTCTCGATTTTTTCAATTGATACGGCATCATCGAAATCCCTTGCTTTTTCACCATCTACTGTCACAGTCTTGAGATTCCTAAAATCTACTCTCCTTTCTATCTCTTTTCTTATATCAGAACTAAGACTTTTAGCTTCCTTCAAAACATTTGAAGAGAATTCATCAGCAAAACCATTTTTTTCGATTACGATTTTAGTACCTATTGCTGAAGAATTCTTATCGCCTATCACATCTATTAGTCTGCCATTGATATGCCAAAGGTCCTTTTTCTTTGCAGATGGTTCAACAATAACTATATCCCCTTGTTTAAGCGGTTTAGCCTCCTTTCCGTCAATGATTATGTCAGGCAAATTGCTCCTTGATATTGGGACAGCTATCAATTTTCTACCAACTTTTTTTATTTCCCCAATTATCCTCTTTTGCTTTCTTCTCAATACCTTGACAACTTCTCCATAAGGCCTTCCCCTTCGCCCTATTTTTGCAACTCGGACATATACGAAATCTCCATCCAAGGCGTCGCCAGTCTTATCGAAATCAACAAAGATAGCTTTTCTTGGTTCCTTCTCCGGATAAACACGTCCTTCTCCTGTCCTCACGATTTTTATTGTCCCTGCTACGATATTGTAATGAGAAGGATTTAATATTCTATCATTGTCAATGATAATTATTCCCTCTTCCTCGAGATTCCGACATATCTTCTTTAAAGACTTTCGTTCTATTTCAGCATCTATAAGCCCTGAAAGCTCTGAAAATGAAAGGGAATGGTATCTCTGCCTTTTGGAAGTAAAAAGTTTCTCAATCTCATACTTTATTTTTTCATTATTTACAGACATCTTTTCACCGCCTATATAAAAATTATCATAACCAACCAATCACACAAAGAAAACAATTAAGAAGAGATTCTCTTCATTTCTGGAATTCTTGATTATTTCTCCAAATAAGCAAGATCAAATCGCCTCTGACATTTAAAATCAACAGGTAAGGCATCTTAGAAAAGCTTCGGGAAGGTAATCGATCACATCGCCGGCACAAAGAGATACCTCCCCAATATCTTCTGCCGCAATATCACCTGCCAAGCCATGAATGAATACACCACAACTTGCAGAATACTCGGACGGCACACCTTGAGACAACAGCCCTGCAATGATTCCAGTCAAAACATCGCCGCTTCCCCCGGTTGCCATTCCCGGATTTCCAGTCGTGTTGATAAAGGTCTTTTTTCCCCGATTTGAAATAATTGAATTTTTCCCTTTCAGGACGACTATACAATCAAAATCCTTTGCTGCTTCAATACACACTTCAAGGCGCTCTTTCTGAACATCTGATGATTTAATTCCCATAAGTCGTCCCATCTCACCCGGATGAGGCGTCAATATTACTTCCCCTTTTCTTTCCCGCAGTATTTCTTTATTCTTTGACAGAATATTTATGGCATCAGCATCTAAAACAAGAGGCATATCAAGATTTTTCAAAAGGGCCTCAATAATCACTTCACCGTCTTTATCAGCGCCCATACCGGGTCCTGCTGCTACAACATCCTTATCCCTGCAAAAGTCCAATATTGAATCCACAGCTTCTTTAGAAATTGCTCCATTCTTATTTTCTTCAACAGGAAAAGACATCGCTTCAATCAGATTGGCTTCGATAACGGTGTTTATTCCCTTTGGCACTACAGCAGTAACCAACCCTGCACCTGAACGCATAGCGGCTTCGGCAGCCATAATGACAGCGCCGCTTTTCCCAACAGAGCCGCCTATGATAACAGTGTGTCCAAAATTTCCTTTATGTGCATCCTTTTCTCGTTGTGGAAGTATTTTTCTAACATCTTCCTTTTCTATGACTTCAACATCAAACTTCATATTTTCAATTACATCATCAGGAATTCCAATATCCACAATTTCAAGGTCGCCTGCATATTTGGCGGCAGGATATACAAAATGTGCTATTTTGGCCATTCCCAGTGTAACAGTTAGATTAGAAAAAATGGCAGGTCCGCTGATTTTTCCTGTATCTGAAGACAACCCTGAAGATATATCGACAGAGACAACATCCTTTCTCAAGTCATTTATGAGGTTTATCACTTCACCATAAAATCCTTTGACCTCTCCTGTGATTCCTGTCCCCAGTATGGCATCAACAATGATATCTGTCCTTTTAAGTATGGACATTACTTCTTCATCAAATTCGGAAGTGCTTTTTAGATGATATATTTGCGCTCCTGCCTCCTTTATCCTTTTATAATTCTCCAAGGCATCACCTTTAAGAGCAGATTCTTCAGCCAAGACAAACACATTCATCTCGTTACACTCATCGAGCAACAATCGTGCAACAACATATCCGTCACCTCCATTATTCCCCTTTCCGCTAACAACTGTAATGTTTTTATCCTTTAAAGATGAATATCTTCTCTTTATGGCATTTGCCACGCCTGTTCCTGCATTTTCCATCAATACAAGACCCGGAATGCCTCTTTCTTCTATAGTTATTCTATCTACTTCTCTCATCTGAGAGCCGGTGGCAATGGGAAAACTCATAGTTCTTTATACCTCACTTTTCAATAGCAATCGCATCGATTTCAATTAGGACGCCTTTGGGCAGAGCAGAAACTTCAACACAAGCTCTTGCTGGTGGGTCATTCTGAAATGATTTTGCATAAATTTCATTAAATTTTTGAAAGTCACCTATAGATTTCAAATAAACAGTTGTTTTAACAACATCATTGAAATCCAAGCCTGAAAAGATCAAAATATTTTTGAGGTTCTTCAATACCTGTTCTGTTTGCGCCTCAATACCGCCCGAAACAACAGTGCCCGTCTGAGGGTCAATAGGAATCTGTCCTGAAATAAACAAAAAGTTTCCTGCGCTAACTGCCTGTGAATAAGGACCTATCGCCGCAGGTGCATCAGGGCATTCAATAGGTTTTATTTTTGCCATTAACCTCCCCCCACATTAACCTTTTTCTCCGACAGTCCAACCCTTTCAATTTTAATGACACCTTTTAAATTATTGATTTGAGTTATCGCTTTATTCAATTGATCAACATTTTTTACTTGTATTATAAAAGTCATATCTCCTGTTCCATCATCATTGGCAGCCGCATTTGCAGAAACAATATCAATATCATTAGAGGCAATAATCGAAGAAATCGATGCAAGCATACCCTTTTTGTTTTCAGATGTAACTGAAATTTTTACAGGCCTTTCCGTTTTGGCTTTTGAATCCCATTCTACATCTATTCTCCTTTCAGGATTTATATCGATTTTGTTGAGTAAAGCACAATCTGCCTTATGTATAGTTACACCGCGTCCTCTTGTTATAAATCCCTTGATCTCATCGCCCGGCACAGGAGAACAGCATTTAGCAAAGCGTATCAATATATTGTCTATATCCTTGATGCGTATTCCTGTCGACTCATTTCTTCTTACAACCTGTCTGAATTTTTCTTTTATTTTCTCTAAACCTTTGGCTTTTTGTACCTCATTTTTGCTCTCTGGCAAATACTTTTTTATAAAGGTCTCTGCCGACAATTTGCCAAAGCCCACAGCAATGAAAAGAGATTCCAGTGTCGGATAACCAAGACTACTGCAGGCATTTTTGAACGCCTCATCTTCAATAACTTTCGATAAATTTATATTGTTCTTTTTAAGCGCCTTTTCTATCAATGTTTTCCCAAGATTGTAGCTCTTTCCAGATTCCTCTTCACGAAGGAACAATTTTATCTTGTTTTGAGCACGTGAAGTTATTACAAAATTCAACCAATCCCGGCTCGGTTTATGGTTTTCCGAAGTAATGATTTCCACGACATCTCCGCTCTTGAGCTGATATTTCAACGGGACCATTTTTCCATTCACACGAGCACCTGAACATTTATGGCCTATATGTGTGTGAATTGCATAAGCAAAATCTACGACTGTTGCACCACGAGGAAAAGATTTGACTTCACCTTTTGGAGTAAATACATAGACTTCTGTGGCAGTGAGGTCTACCTTTAAATTCTTCATATACTCTTTGGGGTCTTTCATCTCCTCCTGCCAGCTCAATATCTGTTTTATCCACTTGAATTCATCAGGATGAATTGCTGTTATTTCCGTACCCTCTTTATACAACCAGTGGGCAGCAATACCTCTTTCTGCCACCTCATGCATTTTTTTGGTCCTTATCTGAATCTCTATTCTATTGCCTTTTGGACCTATAACAGTGGTATGCAGAGATTGGTACATATTGGGTTTTGGCATAGCTATATAATCCTTAAATCTTCCGGGCACAGGCGTCCATAGGGAATGTATTGCCCCAAGAGAGGCATAACAATCTTTTATAGTATCTGTAATAATCCTGAATGCCAGCAGATCATAAACCTCATCGAAGCTTATCCTTCTTCTCATCATCTTTTGATAAATGCTGTAGAAATGTTTAGGTCTGCCTTCAACAATGACATCAAGGCCAGTCTCAATAAGGTGCTGTTGAATAAGATTTCTCACCTCTTCGATGTATTTTAAGCGCTCTCTTCTTTTATTCCTTACCTTTTTTGCAATTGTATAGTAAACATCTGGCTGAAGATACCTCAAAGACTCATCTTCAAGCTCCCATTTGATTTCTCCCATACCGAGACGATGGGCTATTGGCGCATATATATCAAGGGTTTCCTGCGCAATAAATTTTCTTTTCTCTTCATTCAAATATTCCAAAGTCCGCATATTATGGAGGCGGTCTGCAAGTTTAATCAAAATCACCCTTATATCTTTTGCCATCGCCATCAGCATTTTTCTGAAATTTTCACTCTGTTTCTCCTCGATGGATTTGTATTTAATCTTTCCGATTTTAGTAACTCCATCTACCAAAAGAGCAATAGTTGGATTGAACATCGTTTCAATATCCTGCAAAGTCACAGGTGTATCCTCTATAGTATCGTGAAGTATTCCTGCGGCAATCGTATCAACATCCATTTTCATATCTGCAAGAATCGATGCTACTTCAAGTGAGTGAGAGAGATATGGCTCACCTGAGGCGCGTAGTTGGTCTTTATGCGCCCGTGCTGAAAAAACATATGCCTTTCTTATTATGCCCTGATTTGCATTAGGCAAATATGTTAAAACTTTATCTATAATTTCTTCACATCTAATCATACTGTATCTTCAACACTTTGATACCTGAATTCCTCATAAAATTTGCTATCTTTGCCTGTGAAAAAATATCACCTTCTGCAAGAACAAGATGTGTCGAATCTGCAGGAAACTGCTTCAGTGAAGGGTCAACAGAGACCCATTTGCCCAAATAAACTTCACACCATGAATGATACATAAAGGCATTATATCCATCAGGATATACCAATCCGGAAACAATCCTGCAGGGGATATTCCCTGCGCGCATTATAGCTGAAAATAGATAAGAATGCGACTGGCATTCTCCCTCACCCTTTTTTAAAGTATCGAGCGCGCTGAAGTTTTCAACCATTGATTCTTTTATATTCTTAGAAAACCATTTTAAGGTTTCTTTCACAAAAAGCAAGGAATCATTTCCCGATAATTTAGAAATCTCTTTGGCAATATTTTTTATTTCTCTGCTGTCGCTTTGTATGAATTGAGTTGCTTTTTGATAATTCTTGTAAAATGTAATTGGAAGCGGCAATGCTTTGAAATTATCGAGAGATTCTTTCCTGATTTCTATTATTACATTTTTTGTGCCATTTGAAGAAAGGTTTTCAACCTTTTTTATACGCTGTCTGTCTCTTTCAGGGATATCAGCATCATTTTTCAGCCCTTGAAAATTCAGTTCGCACCTTACTGTTTTTGACGGATTCTTTATTTTTATATCAGTTTTGATACCTGCAAGTCTCAACATATCGAATATATTCACCTTGGCGG
>RFHX01000179.1 GCA_003695725.1 Candidatus Schekmanbacteria bacterium | reverse complement strand
TATAACAATATTGGAAGCTAATCTAAAAAAAATCATAAAAATGAAAGTAGAAATGGAAGAAGAAAAAATTTCTGAAGAAAACAATGTCAGTTGACTTGAATTTAGAATTAAATATTATATTATATCTACAAAGGTGACGATAAGATATTAGTTAAATTTCTTATAAGGAAATAGAATAATGAAAGAAATGAAAGTTAGCAATTTAATGCTTGACCCAGTTTCTAAAACACCAATTGTCATTTTAAAAGATGTCGATATGACTGTAATGCTTCCTATTTGGGTGGGATATTTTGAAGCCACTGCTATAGCGTTGGAATTGGAGAAGACTGCTACCCCTAGGCCTATGACACATGACCTTCTCCGGAACATTATAGAAAAGATAAGCTGTAAAGTTAAAAAGATAATCATAAATGACCTTCGGAATAATACTTTTTATGCTGTCATCGAGCTTCAGAAAGACGGAACAATCTTGGAAATCGATTCAAGGCCAAGCGATGCGATAGCACTTGCTTTGAGGACTAATGCGCCAATCTATGTAGAAGAGTTTGTTTTAAAAGCGGCAAATTCAGTTGATATTTCCGAAATAGACACAGATGAAAAATGGAAAGAGCTTCTTGAAAATCTCAAACCGGAAGATTTTGGAAAATATAAGATGTAGTTTCGATTTCTTCCGTCTTTATAAATATTCTTCTCTTCAGAATATAATCCTTCAGAAATTATCCTATGCAGAAACCAAGATTTGATATTTTTCCGGATAATCCTGGAATTTATAAATTTATAAACAAGTCGGGCAATATAATTTATGTAGGAAAAGCAAAAAATTTGAGAAAGAGGGTTGCAAGCTATTTTAATAAGAATCAAAATGTAAATCCCCGCCTGCGGTTTCTCCTTAAAGATGCATTTAATATCGAATTTATTGTAACCAACAATGAAGTAGAAGCTCTCATCTTAGAAAATAATCTTATCAAAATGTTTAAACCCAAATACAATGTGAGACTGCGTGATGACAAACAATATCCCTACCTCAAAATTACAGTTAAAGATGAATTTCCAAGACTTCATATGGTCAGGAAGATAAAAGATGATGGAGCTTTATACTATGGCCCCTACACATCTGTAATGAATGTAAAAGAAGTAATGAAAATAATTATGAAAATATTTAACATATGCACCTGCAAGAAAAAATTTGTGAACAATATGAAACCCTGCCTCAATTATCAAATGAAAATGTGTTCAGCACCATGTGCAAATATGGTTGGCAAGGATGAATATATGGAGCTCGTTGAAGGTGTTAAATTGCTTCTTGAAGGAAAGATGAATGAAGTGATACAGATTCTTAAGAATAAGATGACAGATGCTTCTGACAAGATGATGTATGAAAAAGCGGCTTTTTATAGAGATGGAATTGAATCTATTAGAAAATTTTCACAGAAACAAAATGTTTCGATGAGTGATGAAAAAGATAAAGACTGCATCATTTTGCGAACCTTGGGAACAAAATTGATTTTTCTCATATTAAAAGTAAGGGATGGAAAGATTATAGACCAGAAGGATTATGTTGTTTCGAACTGCATAGAAGAATCGGAAAAAGATTCTTTGGAAGCATTTATAAAACAATACTATAGAGATACATCAACCATTCCTTCAGAAATTTTAACAGAGGAATCTATCTCGGATGCAGAAAATATTTCTTTATGGTTATTGGCGACAAAGGGGAAAAAAGTCAAAATAATCTCTCCAAAACGCGGGAAAAAATATCAGATTCTTAAAATGGCTTCTGTAAATGCTGATTACATTTTGGAAAATCGTTTAAGGGAAGAAGAAGCATGGAGGAAAACAGTCAGTGCAATACAGAAAAAGTTTGCCATGGATAACCTTCCAGAGTGTATCGATGCTGTCGATATTTCAAACATCGCAGGGAATCAAAGTGTTGGTGCCGTGATAAGGTGGGAAGAGGGGAAGTTTAAAAAGGAAATGTATAGAAGATATTCCATCAAATGGAAAGAGGGAATAGATGATTTTGCTATGATAGAGGAGGTAGTATCAAGACATCTTGCACGACTATACAACGAAGGGAAAAAACTTCCTTCACTACTCTTAATCGACGGAGGGAAGGGGCAGGTTAACTCGGCAGTTAAAGTAGTTAGTGCTAAAGATGAATATCGAGACATCTTTGTAGTAGGTTTATCGAAAGGAAGAAGATATAAGAGAAATAGTAAATTAAAGCCGAAAGAGGGATTTTCGACAGAAGAGGTGGTTTTTCATAACAGAAGTAATCCATTGAGATTCAGAAATGACTCATCCGAGCTTTTCCTTTTGCAATCCATTCGCGATGAAGTGCATCGATTTGCAATTCAGTATCACAGGAAACTGCGAATAAAAAAGATGAGAGAATCAATTTTAGATAAAGTGGAAGGCATTGGAAAGGCACGAAAGATGTTATTGTTAAAAACATTTGGAAGTGTTGATGCCATTGCAAAATATTCCTCTGAAGAGATTGCTGAAAAGAGCGGATTACCTCTAAAAATCGCTGATGATGTGCTAAAAGTCATACAGGAATCGTTATCACAAAGTAATTGAGATATATTTTCAAAATAAGGCATAATACCAATTGATTATTAACGTTTATAGCATATCAATTTGCATCAAAAATAATGAAAAATTATTCCATCAAAAAATCTTGACACTATAAAATGGTTGTGTCATTAAGTTTATTGGTTTTTGTAAAATCAGTTAGTTCCTTTCTTAACGGTAACCCTATTTGTGGAGATGTGAATGGCTCAATATAGTTCTTCAAATCTGAGAAATATATGTTTAATAGGACATGGTGGAGATGGGAAAACTTCTTTTGCCGATGCTCTACTTTTTTGCGCAGGAACATCTGACAGACTCGGTAAAACTGCTAATGGAACATCAAAATTTGACTTCGACCCTGATGAAATCAAAAAAGGAGGTTCAATAAACGCGGCAATAGGTTTTACAGAGTGGAAGAAGAATAAAATAAATATCATCGATACGCCAGGAGATGCAAATTTTGTAGGAGACATAAAGAGTTCTTTACGGATAACTGATTCTGCCATTGTGCTCGTGGATGCACACAGCGGCGTCAAAGTGCAAACTGAAAGAACTTGGAATTTCTGCGAAGAATTGTCTTTGCCCCGTCTTGTCTTTGTCAATATGATGGATAAGGAAAGGGCAGACTTTAAAGCTATTTTGGAAGAGCTTCATAATGTTTTTCAAAAATCTTTTGTTCCTCTTCAATTTCCAATTGGAAGCGAAGCGTCTTTCAAAGGAGTAGTCAATCTCTTCGAAGGGAAGGCGCACATCTATAAAGACGACCAAAGCGGAAAATTTGATGTTGCGGATATTCCCGAAGATATAGCTTCTGAATGCAATACGATTAAAGAAAATATGCTCGAATCCCTTGTTGAATTAGATGAAGCAATTATGGAAAAATACCTTGAAGGTGGAGAAGTATCTGAGGATGATTTGAAAGTTCTTTTGAAAAAAGGTGTTGCAAATGCAGAGATCGTACCTGTAATCTGCGGTTCTGCTGAAAAGAATATTGGAATCACAGATGCATTGGATGTTATTGTAGATTATTTGCCTTCACCAATAGACCGAGGCACCATAAAAGCAAAGAGTGAAAATGGAGAAGAAAAGGAAATAACACTGTCAGAAGATGCTCCATTCACAGGATTGGTTTTTAAAACAATAGCAGATCCCTATTCGGGAAAACTTTCATACTTTAGAGTATATTCAGGAAAACTCGATTCTGATTCATCATTTTATAATTCTTCCAAGAAGAAGGAAGAGCGGTTTGGACAGATCTATTATCTTCAAGGGAAAGAACATATTTCCGCAAAATCTGTCATATGCGGTGACATTGCGGCATTTGCAAAATTGAAAGAAACAACTACAGGCGATACGATTTGCGGTAGCAATGACAATGCTGTAATCTTCGATTTCATTACATTCCCATCGCCTATGATTTCCTATGCCGTTTTCCCGAAGAGCAAGGGAGATGAAGAGAAGATATCAAATTGCCTTGCCCGTTTGTGTGAAGAAGATCCAACATTGAGGATTGAGAGAAATACTGAAACACGAGAGATGCTCATTTCAGGAATGGGAAACGCTCATGTTGAACTCGCTATAGAAAGGTTAAAAAGGAAATTCAATTTAGATGTTGATTTAAGCAAACCTAAAGTGCCTTACAGAGAGACTATAAAAGGCAAGGCAAAGACTCAAGGCAAGTACAAGAGGCAGTCAGGCGGCAGAGGCCAGTATGGAGATTGTTGGATTGAAATAGAACCTTTGAAAAGAGGGGAGGGGTTTCAGTTCATTGATAAAATCGTAGGCGGAGTTATTCCAAAGAATTATATTCCTTCAGTAGAAAAAGGTATAGTTGAAGCAATGCAGTCAGGTGAGTTGGCAGGATATCCAGTTGTTGATGTTAAGGTAACGCTCTATGATGGTTCATATCATGAAGTCGATTCATCGGATATGGCTTTCAAGATAGCCGGTTCGATGGCTTTCAAAAAAGCATTTATGGAAGCAAAACCGGTTCTTCTTGAACCAATGATGGATATAGAAGTGATTGTGCCTGAAGATTGTATGGGTGATGTTATAGGTGACATCAACGGAAGAAGAGGAAGAATGAAAGGAATGGAACCAAGGGGTAAGAATCAAGTAATTAGAGCGCAGGTACCAATGGCTGAACTTCTTGAATATGCACCAACATTGAAATCGATAACCGGCGGTAGAGGATTCTTTACTATGGAATTTGCCACCTATGAAGAGGTCCCTGCTCATCTTGCGGAAAAGATAATAGAAGAAAGAAAAAGAGAAAAAGAGGAAGAAGAATAAATATTTTGATTGCCTGTCACCTGCATCCGGAAATAAAATAATAATATGAAAAAAAGGATTCCGGATAAACTTTTTTATAAGATTGGTGAAACAAGTGAAATAGCTGGTTT
The DNA here is from genome assembly GCA_003695725.1 of Candidatus Schekmanbacteria bacterium. Taxonomy (NCBI): domain Bacteria; phylum Candidatus Schekmaniibacteriota; species Candidatus Schekmanbacteria bacterium. The sequence goes on along the minus strand of RFHX01000179.1, from coordinate 2,051 downwards.
GCCCCCGCATGTTTTACGGTTTTGGGAAAATGAGTTCAAATGTTTGAATCCCGGAAAAAACAGGACAGGTCAAAGAGTTTATACGCGCAGAGATTTGGAGATCATATTGAGAATAAAAGAACTGTTATATGAAGAAAAATATACTATAGCTGGAGCTCAAAAGAGATTGGCTAAGGAATTTGGAAAGGGAAGAAAACCGGCGGCAGATTCAAAGGAAGTTTTAATTCGTGTAAAAAAAGAATTAAAAAACCTTCTTAGAGAGCTGAGTTGAAAACTCTTTATTTGAAGTATAAATCAAAGTTTTGATAGATGTGCGAATCGGGGCGTGGCGCAGCCTGGTAGCGCACTTGCATGGGGTGCAAGGGGTCGCTGGTTCAAATCCAGTCGCCCCGATTTTTTTATTGAGCTTTAAGGAGTGTAGATGATGGCACTGATTTTGATATGCAATGATGATGGAATCGAGGCAAAAGGATTGAATACCCTCTATTCTGAACTTATAAAAAAGTTTGATGTAATCGTTGCCGCGCCTGATAAAGAAAGAAGCGCAAGCTCGCATTCTTTGACTATTGATAGGATGCCTGAATATAAAAAAATAAAAAAGAATATCTATAGCATCGATGGCACGCCTGCGGACTGCATTTATATAGCATTGAGAAAAATCCTTGATAAAAAGCCTGACCTCGTTATTTCTGGAATTAACCATGGGGCAAATGTTGCAGAAGATATTTTTTATTCTGGAACGGTATCTGCCGCTCTCGAGGCGGCAATGCATAATATTCCTGCTATTGCAGTTTCAGTGGCTGAGAAAAGCGCCAGATTTTTTGAAATTGCCGCAAAGTTTTCCTGCAAAGTTGCAGAGTTGCTTTTAACAGGCAAGACTCTGCCAAATAATACAATTTTAAATATTAATGTTCCAAATCTACCTGCAGAATTGATAGAAGGAGTTAGAATTACAATTCAGGGAAGAAGAAATTCTTCAAACAGCCCTTTTTCTTCAATAATGAAGGATGATAAAAGAGCATTGTCGGGCAGAGAGGCAGCCCAATTTACGGATTATGTTGCTCTTTCCAATAATATGATTTCCATAACTCCATTGAGTACTGATTTGACAAATTACAGCTTTGTAGATGAATTACTTGAATGGGACTTGAAGATATAATCTCAAACAAATTGTTTAATAGATTTTATAGTTTGAAAAACGATGAACGATTACTTGGCATTGCGGGAGAAGATGATTGAAGAACAATTGGTTGAAAGAGGCATAACTGATGTAAAAGTACTCTTTGCAATGAGAAAGGTTCCCCGCCATCTTTTTGTTCCAAAAAGCATCGAGTATAAGGCATATACTGATTCAGCGCTTCCTATAGGAGAGGGACAAACAATCTCTCAACCTTATATTGTAGCATTGATGACACAATCATTGTTGCTTCAAGGTGAAGAGAAAGTCCTTGAGATTGGCACAGGTTCAGGATATCAAACTGCTATACTGGCTGAAATCGCAAGTGAAGTATATTCGATTGAAAGGATTGGAGCTCTTACAACGAGAGCTAGAAAGATTTTGGATGAACTTGGCTATACAAATATAAGCACAAGGACCTTTGACGGTACATATGGTTGGAAAGATAAAGCGCCATTTGACGCAATAATAATAACTGCCGCCGCTCCATCGGTGCCTGAAAACCTTCTCAAACAACTTAAAGATGGAGGACGGCTCGTTGCTCCTATTGGCACAGAGTCATCTCAAGACCTTGTTAGAATTATAAAAAGAGGCGATGAGCTTATTGAAGAGAAGATTTGCAGTTGCCTTTTTGTGAAATTGATAGGAAAATATGGCTGGTCTAATGGATAAATTTTACGGGGCGTGGCTCAGCTTGGTAGAGCGCACGGTTCGGGACCGTGAGGTCGCTGGTTCAAATCCAGTCGCCCCGATTATATGAATAAAGAAAAATTCGGATTTCAAATATCGGTCATTGGCGGGGCAAACTGCACGTCTGCTGAATATGACAAAGCCGAGGAATTGGGGCAGGGATTGGCAGAATTAGGCGCTGTCG
>RFHX01000178.1 GCA_003695725.1 Candidatus Schekmanbacteria bacterium | reverse complement strand
TTTTCTGATTAATTCTCCGGCTTTTTTTAATATTTCTAAATTTTATTATTTCAAATTAAAAGTTAATAATTTATACTTTTTTTCAAAATTTTATTTTTGATTTAAATGAAAAGATTATTGATGACAAAGGAATTCTCATTAAAAAAAATATTTTTAAAAATTCATATGTCATCTAAGTTGCTGCATTCTCTTATTCAGAGAAGAGAGTATCAGTAAGAGTGTATCCGTTCAATCTTAATAATCACTTATAAGTATTTTCGCAAATCTGTTAGGGAGTTCAAGCATTCTTCTATTAACCGAAGCGCTTCACTATTTCCCTATTGACAGATTTGATGCCAATATTCGTAGGGCACACATCATCACATCTTCCACACAAAAAACAGGTGATATGTCCCCATCTTTCATAATCTGCGGCAAGTTTATGATGAATGCGTCTTCTTGCACGAAGATACTCTTCTCCCAAAGGATTATGACCGCTTGCTTCCCTCATAAATCCGTCGAGCTGACAAGAGTCCCACATACGGATTCTCTCTATCACTCTTTCACGGTCATGGTCACAGACATCGAAACAGGTACAGGTGGGACAAGCAATATTACAGGCAGTGCAGGAGATGCATCGGTTTGCAATTTCCTTCCAAAAATCATCAGGAACTGCATTTTTTCTGATTAATTCTCCGGCTTTTTTTAATATTTCTAAATCTTCATTATGTATAGAGTCTGAAAGTTTTTTTAATTCATCGATCTTTGCACTCTTCTCCTCACACTTTATCTTCTCTTCGATCTTTTTTCCCTTCAGCGTATAGGCACAAACTATATATTTACTGCCGTCGTAGATAAATTCTAAATCACATTTACCTCCGGCAATTTTCAGCATTTCTCCATCTTTGCCGCATTTTCCACTAACTGCTGCTATTACAGCTTTATCGCGTTTTGCAAAATAAATTTCGTCACGAAAATTTTCCGAGTAAAACTTATCGACAAATTCAAGACATTCACAATCTTCTGCTGTAAATCCGATGACAAACAACGGTTTTTGCAGTGAATCTGCCACTTTGAATTTATTGCCTTTTGCGTTTAGTATGACATCAAATTGAGGAAAGAAAATATCATTCGGTTTTCTGGCAATAGGCCCTCCTTCAATTGCCAATCTCCCTTCATCTAAATGCCCAAGCGCTCTCGTCCCATCTTCCAATCTAACAGGTGCTCTTACATCATATTCACCTGTCAGTGATTTTAAGAAAGATTTCATTTCAGCAGATGTTAATGCCTTCATCTTCTATTTTCCTTATATTGGCGGCGCATACTTTGAATTCCGGAATTTTTGATTCGGGGTCAAGGGCATTATTTGTAAGCACATTAGCAGCGCCTTCGAAAAAATGGAAGGGCATAAAAATGATGCCCGGTATCACCATATCCGTAATTCGCGCCATTGCTTTAATTTCACCTCGCCTTGTCGATACAAGGCAATATTCTCTATCTGCAAGTCCTATTTTTTTTGCATCATCAGGGTGCAATTCCACATATGGGAACCTTTCTTCTCTATCGAGTAATTTCGAACGTCTTGTCATAGTGCCTGTGTGAAAATGGAAATAACAACGCCCTGTTGAAAGCAAAAGAGGCCATTTTTCATCAGGTAGTTCAGCAGATGGCTTGAATTCAACGGCATGAAATTTTCCTCTTCCGCGGGCAAATTTCTCTTTGTGCAAAATGGGAGTTCCCGGATGATTTTCGTCAGGACAGGGCCATTGCAGAAATTCCTTTTTGATTCGTTTAGGTGTAATTCCTGCGTAACTTGGAGTAAGCGAATTTATTTCTTCCAATATTTCTGAAGGAGACTTATAGTTGAGTCCATTATATCCAAGACGGATAGCTATTTCACTGAATATTTTCCAGTCATCCATTGCGTTGCCGGGCGGGTTGGCAGCTTTGTTGACAGCTTGCACTCCTCTTTCAGTTGAAGTGAATGTGCCGTCCTTTTCAGCATAACAGCAGGCGGGCAATACAACATCTGCAAATTCAGTTGTGGAGGTAGGGAAAATATCCTGTACAACTATAAACTCCAAATTGCCAAATGCCTTTCGCACATGGTTTTGATTTGCATCCGAAAGTATGGGATTTTCTCCCATAATATAAAGAGCTTTCAATTTCCCTTCTGCAGCGGCGCTTATTGCCTCTGTTGCCGTCAATCCCGGCTTATCGGGAAGAGGTGATACTCTCCATACTTTTTCAAATTTCTTCCTTACCTTTTCATCTGTTACCTTTTGATATCCGCTATAAACATCAGGTAATGCGCCCATATCACAAGCGCCCTGCACATTGTTTTGACCTCGCAGAGGATTTACTCCGCCTCCCTCGACACCAAGATTCCCTGTCAGCATTGCAAGATTTGCACAACTCTTTACATTGTCAACACCGTGGGTGTGCTGTGTTATTCCCATTGCATAAACTATCATTGCCGGTTTTGATTCACCAAAGATGCGCGCAGCTTCACTTATTTCTTCTTCTTTCAATCCTGTGATTTCTGAGACTATTTCAGGTGTGTATTTTTCTACTGTTTTTTTCAGTTCCTCGTAATTTTCAGTGCGCTCTGAAATAAATTCCTTATCTTCTAATCCTTCCTTGATGATGATGTTCATTATTCCATTAAGTAGAGCTACATCAGTGCCGTTTTTGTGGCGAAGATGAATTTCTGCAAAACGAGAAAGCCGTATAGCCCTGCTGTCTGCTACGATAAGTTTGCATCCATTTTCTATGACATTGTTTATGATTCTCGTCCCTATCAAGGGATGTTGTTCAGTCGTGTTGGATCCTATTACAAGAATGCATTTGGCTTTTTCCATACAGGAGATGGAATTGGTCATAGCACCAGAGCCAAAGCTTGCGGCGAGTCCTGCAACAGTTGATGAGTGGCAAAGACGCGCGCAATGATCAATGTTGTTGGTGCGGAAGACTGCTCGAGCAAGCTTCATCATTGCAAAATTTTCTTCGTTTGTAGTTTTGGCAGATGAAAAAAACATCAGGGAATCGGAACCATATTTTTCAGAAATTTCTTTTAATCGCTTTGCAACACAATCTATTGCTTCCTGCCAATATGAAGGAACTAGTTTTCCATTTTTTCGAATAAGAGGAGTGGTAAGACGGTCAGGATGATTCACGAACTCATAAGCATTCCATCCTTTAATACATAATTGGCCTCTACTGATGTGATGTTCTGTTGACGCTTCAACTCCGCATACTTTTCCCATATCATCTGTAAGCAGATAAAAACGGCAGCCAGTCCCGCAATAAGGACAGGTTGTCAAAGTTCGTTTCATAATGCTCCCTTCAATTCCATTACATCTTTAAGCCAAAAAACAGGGCCATCTATACAGCAATATTTGTGTTCAATTACGCAATGGCCGCATTTGCCAATGCCGCATCGCATATATCTTTCTAATGAAACTATTATTTGCTCTTCATTTATTCCTTTTTTCATCAGTTCAGCTATTACAAATTTGTACATAACAGGAGGACCTATGATGACTGCTATGGTGTTATTCTTATCGATGTTGAGAGGAGGTATTAATTTTGTAATAAGTCCGACTTTCCCCTTGTAATTATCACCGCTTTTGATTTCATCAACGGTATACAAGCAATTGAAATGTCTTGATTCTTCCCATTGCCTGATTTCATCCTTGAAAAGCATTTGTTCAGGATTTTTTGCGCCATAAAGGATTTTGACATTTTCAAATTCATCGATATTGTCTTCGCAATACTGAATAAGAGAGCGCATTGGAGCGAGTCCGCAGCCGCCAGAAATAAGGAGCAGATTTTTTCCCTTCATTGCTTCAATGTCAAAACAAGAGCCAAAAGGGCCTCGTATTCCTAAATAATCCCCTTCATCGAGTTTATGTAAAGCGCCTGTCAGTGTGCCTGCATTTCTTACTGCAAGTTCAAAATATCCTTTGCGAGTAGGCGAGCTTGCAACAGATATTGGTGCCTCAGTAAGCCCCGGAATAGAAACCTGCACAAATTGTCCCGGCATATGTCCTAATTCTTTGCCATTGGGCATTTTAATTTTGAAAAGTTTTTCAGAAGGGGTAAGAGTTGTTATGGATAGAATTTCGCAGTTTGTTGGGACATAGTTTTGAGAAACTATTGCCTCATTTTTTGATTTTATCATAAACAAAAAAATACTTATTTGAATAGGATATTGTCAAGAGAATGTTGCATAAAAATTTTTTAAGTTGCGCTTTATCATTTTGAAAAGATGAGTTTCTGAATAATAGGGTAAAAGAGATAGCCGTTTCACCGTTAAACCGTTAATCTGTGCAGATAATATCCCCCGAGATTTATACTTGAAGTGATAGAATAAAAAGCATTTAATAAAAAATAATATTAATTTTTTGTTTTTGAGGTGAAATATGAAATTTTTAAAGAAAATAGCTTTTATCCAATATTCATCCATTATTGTTCTATCAATTTTAATTCTATTGGCTTGTAAACATATAAGCAAAGAGGAACAAAACCAACTTGCTGTTGGATATCTTTCCACGGCTGATACTCTTTTAAAAAAGGGAGAAATAGAAAAGGCAATTGAGAAAATAGATGAAGCAATCAATTTGAACCCTGACAATGTTGATGCATATATTTTTAGAGGTAGAGTTTTTGTCATTAGGAAAGAATTCGACAAGGCAATCACAGATTTTAATAAAGCCATATCTTTAAAACCTGATTCTGATGTTGCTTATACCAGCAGAGCACTGCTGTATATTGCATTCAATCAATATGAGAACGCTTTGAATGATTTAAACAAGGCATTAGCGATTAATGATAAAAATATAGAGGCATATACTTACAAAGGTTCAATATTTCTTTCTCAGAAAGATTATCCGGAAGCTATAAAGAATTTTAAAAAATGTATTGAAATCAATTCCAAAAACGCGGAAGGCTATAATAATCTTGGCTATGCATATTTTCTGCAAGGGAAATTGGATGATGCGCTGGAAAATTATTATAAATCAATAGAAATAGACCATAAATATGTAAAGGCATATGTTAACCGTGCACAACTTTATGTATCTCAAAAAAGATATGACTTAGCGATTAAGGACTATAATAGCGCATTAGAAATAGAGCCAAAAGCTTTTGATTTTTATTTTTATAGGGCAAACGCTTATTTTAAAACAAATAAATTAGATAAGGCGCTTTCAGACCTTTCAAAAACAATTGAAATAAATCCAGATTTCACGCCTGCATATTCCCTGAGAGGGCTTTTGTATTATCAATTGAATCAACCTGACAAAGCTGTTTCAGATTTTGATAAATCGATTTCAAAAAATGGTAACGACAGTTATACTTATTTTTTAAGAGGGCTTGTCTATTTTTACAGAAAAAACAATTATGAAAAAGCTCTTTCAGATTACAACAAGGCGTTGGAGCTAAATCCCAATCAGTCCAATGTTTACCGTGAAAGAGGACGTCTTTATTATACGAAAAAGAAGTATGAAGAAGCTCTTGCAGATTTTAGTAAGGCAATTTCTTTAAATCCTAAAAATGCTGAATCATTTTATCAAAGGGCTCAGCTCTATTTTTACCAATTCAATGATTACGAAAAAGCTCTTGCTGATTACAACAAGGCGTTGGAGCTAAATCCTAAAGGAGATAACATTTACGAAAATCGTGGGTGGCTGTATTATAAGAAGAATGAACCTGAAAAAGCCATTTCTGATTTAAATAATGCCATAAAATTGAATCCTAATGATGATAATGTCTATTATAAATTGGGTAAAGTCTATTTCTATGCTCTAAAAGATTCTGAAAAAGCATTAGCCAACTATAACAAGGCGCTTGAAATTAATCCGAAAGGCGAAAACATCTATCTTGAAAGAGGATGGTTGTATTTTAAAGAAGGGAAAAAAGAAGAAGCATTAGATGATTATAACAAAGCTATATCCTTGTATCCAAAACATGCGGGTGCATATAATAATCGCGGTGTATTGTATGAAAGCATAAATCAGGTTGATAAAGCAATTGCAGATTATAGTAGAGCAATAGAATTCAACCCTAAGTTTATAAGACCTCTTTTAAAC
>RFHX01000177.1 GCA_003695725.1 Candidatus Schekmanbacteria bacterium | reverse complement strand
GTCATCGGTAACCCATATGCCGTCTATTTGACCAAAAGAATCGATGTCTTTCGGAAGCGCGTTGCTCACAATTATGGCAATGTCTGCTTTTTCATTTTGCTGGTCTTGGCGAAGCTTTTCTATCCAGTTGTTGCTCCAATTTTTCGTTCTTTTGGCTTCCCAGAGAATTTTGCCGCAAATGTAACCGTTTTCGTTGACTACCTGTACGACATCAGCGCCGCGCTGACCTTTTGATATGGGGATTATTGTGTCAATTGGGAATACCATATTGAGCCGTTCTTCAAGGTCCTGCTCGAAGACTTCACCCTGTCTCTCCTGTGAGCCTTGTTCCAGTTTTTGTTTAAGGGCTTCGACGGTTTTTTTCAGGTCTTCAATCTTTTGATCCTTATCCTTGTCTTTTAGACGGTGCTCTTCTTCAAACTGCCTTTTAGCTTCCAATATTGCTTTATTTTTTTCTTCATCTACACGGCGTGCGATTTCAAGTTCTGCATTTCTTTTTATTTCTTCAGCTTCACGGACTTTTTTTCTTAGTTCAAGCTCCTGTTTTTGGAATTCTTCGAGCTTTTTCTGTTGTGCTTTTGCCTGTTCCTGAAGATCTTTGAATTCTATACTCATCTTTTTTTCTGCATCTTTGATCGCTTCTGCTTTGATCTTTGCTTTTTCTTTTAGCAGGATTTCTTGAACTTTGAGCTCCATTGATTCTTTTTCATCTTCAAGTTTTTTGCGTTCTTCGAGAAGTTGTGCTTCCTTCTTTTTTAGGGCAGATTCCTTTCTTTTCGCTTCGTTTTCAAATTGTTTACGCAATTGAGCGCTTATTTGGTCAGAAAGCACTTTTGCAACTTCTATTTCTGTGCCGCAATTTGGACAGGTAATTGTTTGAGTGTCCATAATAAATCCTTTCATTATTTATAAGTTTAAATTTGAAAAAATAACAATTAAGCAATTATTGTCAATATTCAATCAAAATATTTATATAGAAAAACTTTTTATTATATTTGATTATTTTCATTAATCATTTTTAGCTCAACATATAAAATTTTCAAAAAAAGTAAATTTAAGAATTATTTCCACAATGTTTCTTTTTTTACTCTGGCGACTTGTTTGCCTGTAGTTTTCCATATATTTCCAATGCAATTTGATGGACATGTGGCAGAAGATACAGCTGGTCTGCCCAATTCATAGATTCCAATATATTTTTGGATACAAGCTCGAAGCTTTTGCCATTAGGGTGGTTTTCATAGTGGTCGAATATTGGGAAAAGAAGAGATAAGATATGGTCGCCCAATGAGCCAACATACCATGCAGGCGGTGTGAATTTGCCATAAGCTTCAAGATTGAAATGCATTGAATTTAATGCTTCTGTAATGTAATCAAAGATTTCTTCACTCTTTGAGCCGCATTTGGGGCATAAGATATCCTTGCTGTAAGGTATATAGTAAGCGTCACAATTTGGACATTGGTAAGTGTAATGAATGTGTAAAGTCATTTTTACCCTCCCTGTGTCAGTAGTTATTGATTCTTTTTTCAACCTTGCGCTACAATATAAGATGGGTGAGGGACAACAGTATGTCTTAGGCAAAGAATTTTTTTGCGATGGAGGTTTTTTATGAATTTTTATGTTGCTGTAACAGATAATAGATGGTTTGAATATCTTTCAGAGATAAAGCCTGATGAGGTTAATTTCTGGAAACCGGGAGGGGGAAGGTTTAGTGCCATTCAGGCAGGCGAGCTCTTTTTATTCAAACTGCATAGCCCGCTGAATTTTATAACAGGCGGTGGGTTTTTCCTTAGATATTCCCAACTGCCTCTGTCTCTTGCTTGGGAAGCATTTGGAGAAAAGAATGGTGCATCGGACTTTGAAACATTCCGAGATGCAATTTTAAGTTATAGGAACCAGCAGGAGGATTTTGGAATTAATCCTATGATTGGATGTATCATATTGACAAGACCTTTCTTTTTTAAGGTAAATGAATGGATTCCATCTCCTAAAGATTGGGCACCAAGCATTGTGCAAGGAAAAACTTATTCCACTGATACGAGCATTGGCAGGGAGATTTGGGATAAGGTAATGGAAAGAATCAATGGCAGGCACATCATTGAAGAAGTTGGAGAAGATGGTCCTCTCTATGGTAATGAGTATTTGGTTAAAGCTCGCCTTGGGCAGGGGTCTTTTCGGGTCCTTGTTACAGATACATACAAAAGACAATGTGCTATAACACAGGAAAAAACACTACCTGTGCTCGAAGCGGCACATATAAAACCAGTTTCAAAATCAGGACCCTATAAAATTAAAAATGGTCTTCTTCTTCGTTCAGATTTGCATAAGCTTTTTGATTTAGGGTATATGACGGTTACGCAGGATTACAAAGTTGAGGTGAGCAAAAAGATACGCGAAGAATATGAAAACGGGCGGGATTATTACAAGCTTCACGGAAGTTCAATAAATCTCCCCTCAGATAGATCTTATTATCCTTCAATTGAATATATTCAGTGGCATAATGAAAATATATTCAAGGGATAAAGATCGTCCATCATATAAAAGATTTAGTAGATCTTCATATTCGTGTATTTAACAAAAGAAGCAGCTCCTTACCCAGTTTCATCATTTTCCTTGTGAGGTAAAGATTATAATTTTCTCTGGACAGCTTTTCCAAAAAAAGATTTTTTCTTCTCTTTTTTTCTGCCACGGACATACTGTTGTCCCTCTAATTTCATTATATTAAACTTTAAGTTTGTTTAAAAAAGGGAGGGGATATTTTGGGTAGACTTTTTCAAGTATATTGCAAGGAATGTGGTTATTCCAAGAATTTTTTTCTTGGTGTTGGTATGGCGTACGATTCCATTGAAAGAATTCTCGCCAATATGAAAAATAAAAG
>RFHX01000176.1 GCA_003695725.1 Candidatus Schekmanbacteria bacterium | reverse complement strand
TTTCTGAATGTTTTTGTCTGATGAAAATTTCCGCTTCTTGGCATACTGTCACCTCCTGTTAAGTTAGCCCTTAACAACTGCAAGAGGGCGTAGTTTTGCCACCTTTAAACTTATTCCACTATTATGGACGACATCTACTACCTGCGAAACATCCTTATACGCAGAAGGCATCTCCTCCAGGAGTGTATGTCTTCCTGCGGCACAAACAATAATGCCCTGCTTTCTCAACTCATCATCAATTTGCCTTCCTCTCCCGTGTTTTTTTGCTTCATTCCTGCTCAATACTCGTCCTGCCCCATGACAGGTACTACCAAATGTTTCTTCCATCGCCTTTGAAGAACCGCGCAAAACATAAGAGCATCTTCCCATATCACCGGGAATCAAAACCGGTTGTCCAATTTTTCTGTATCTTTGCGGAATTTCATTATGATTTTCAGAGAATGCACGAGTCGCCCCCTTTCTATGGACACAAACCGTTTTTAATTTTCCATCAACCATATGCTTTTCAATCTTTGCAATATTGTGTGCAACATCATATATGAGATTCATTTTTAAAGTTGATGGAGAAAGCTTGAAAAATTTCATAAAAACATCTCTTATCAGATGTGTCATTATCTGCCTATTGGCAAAGGCATAGTTGGCTGCGCATGCCATTGATGAAAGATATCTTTGTCCCTCATCAGATTTTATTGGAGCAGAACAAAGCTGTCTATCAGGAATACTAATCCCATATTTTGCAGTTGCTTTCTGCATAATCTTCAAATAATCATCACAAATCTGATAGCCAAGTCCCCTTGAACCTGAATGAATCATCACTGTTATCTGATTCAATGAAAGGCCATAAATTTCTGCGGCTTCCTCGTCATAAATTTCTTCAACAAAACCTACTTCAATGAAATGGTTTCCCGAACCAACTGTCCCTAATTGATTGCTTCCCCGTTCAATGGCGCGTTTGCTTACAAATTCGGGCTCAGCCCCCTTGATCATCCCTCCATCTTCGATAAACTCTATATCGGAGTCATAGCCATAGCCATTTTCAATAGCCCAATATGCGCCCTTCTTTAAGACATCCTTCAAATCCTTATCCTTCAATGTGAAATCAACCCTTTTGGAACCAACGCCAGATGGGACTGAATTAAATATAACGGCACAAAGGTCCTCAAGCTTTTTTGATATGTCATCTTTGACAAGGTCTGTCCTCAAAAGTCTTACACCGCAATTGATGTCATACCCTACTCCTCCCGGAGAAACGACTCCTGAATCAATATCGAATGCCGCTACCCCTCCAATCGGGAATCCGTATCCCCAATGAATATCAGGCATTCCAAAAGACGCTTTCATTATCCCCGGCAGAGAAGCAACATTCGAAACCTGTGTCAATGCCTCATCCTTCGTTATATCATCGAGCATAGAAGCGCTCGTATAGACTATGCCATCAACTCTCATATTGCCGGTCTTTTTGAGCCGCCATTTTGTTTCTGATATCTGCTCAAGATTTTGAAACGACATCCTTTGCACCTCCTCCTCGATGAAGAAAACCTTTAATGGGGCAACTTATGAAATCAAACATCCAATATTACTCTTGCAACCCAAATCCCATTTTCTTTCCCTACTTTCAAATTATGATAAGTAGGTGCTTTAAAGACTGCCTTAATTGGATGTTTTTTTTCATCATATCTTTCTCCAAGTACCAAAGCTTCCATACCGCCATCGTTGAAATTTATTTTTTTTACCTTCGAAGTCAGAAATCCCTTTGTTTCAAAGTAAAATAGTATTTCTCCAAGCCAACTTATAAAAAGACTCTCCAAATCAAAGCTATCAGATATTTTTATTTCCCTTTCCTCTTTTGCTTCGATTCGTTCTATGTCAACCATCAAATCAATTAACGCATAAGCAGATCGTATAAAAAGTAAATCTTTATCTCTTGCATCTACCTCAAATCCTACATCAGCAGTATGGTTCAATACCCTGTAAAAATTGTCCTTCATATTTTTATTATTTTTTTTCACCCCCCTAATAAATATATTAGTGCACTCTGCCAATATATCAACTTTGATGCCTATGATTTTCCAAATGCCCGATAGTCGATGAAACTGAAATTATTAAAAAAATCCGACAAAAAGACTCCGCAGAGATGATTTACAAATTATTCAAATGCTTGAAGGATTTGCTCTCCTTAAAATGTAAGCCGCTTCTTCAGGAAGAAATTTGTTCATATAGAGTCCTGTCGCCCACTCGAATCCCGCCATATCGAGTGAAGTGGGCTTCAATTCCCAATGCCAATGATAAAATTCAGTATCTGAAAGTTTCATCGGTGAGGTATGAAGCACTATACTAAATGGCGGATTCTTGAGCTGATCGTTTATCTTTTTAAAGAGTATGGAAAAAGCATCTGCAAGATTGGAAATTGCCTCATTGCTCACCTGCAAATAATCTGCCAGATGAATCTTTGGAATTATCCATACCTCAAATTGAAATCTCGAAGCAAATGGCGTAAACACGACATAATCATTATTCTCGTAAACCATTCTCACCCCTACATTAATCTCTTCACTTATAATATCGCAATAGATACAACGGTCTTTCATTCTGTAATATTCCTCTGCATTTCTTACTTCTTCTTCCACTCTCTTCACAACAAAAGGCAATCCAAGCATATGAGAATGGGAATGCATAGAATGGTCTGCCCTTATGCCGTGACTTTTGACAACTACTGTGTGCATCAAGTTCCTTTCCTTCTTGAACTTTTGAAATCTATCGCGATAGGCTTGAAGTATTCTGCACATTCTTGTTTTGTCATAATCCCACCATGTTTCGCCATGTTTAGGAGTTTCAATCACAAGTTCATGATGACCAACTGAGTTCATAACATCATAAAAACCAAGTCCCTTTCTTCCCAAATTGTTTCCTTTTTTAAGCAAGGCAAATTTGTCGGGAATAATTCTCAAGTCCCAATCCGAATCTTTTTTTGAAGTCCATCTAAGCCGTTCAATCTCTCTTGGAGTCATTTCTTCATTGCCTTTACAGAAAGGACATACCTTCTCATCGGAAACTTCCGTCTTTCCTTCGTTATGTCTCCTCTCAGGTGCTATCAAAATCCACCTTCTGCTGATTGGCTCTTTTCTTAATTCGGACATTACAATCTCCTTTGAATGTCAAAGAAAGAGAAAAGCAAAAGCATCAGTTCGAGCCTGCTATTTCCCCAATAATCTTTTCTGCCGCCGAAATTGGATCAGGAGCGTTTCTAATTGGCCTGCCCACTACAATATAATCGGCGCCTGCCTTTATTGCATCAGATGCAGACATTACCCTCTTTTGGTCATCCTTTGTGCCCCTGTCCCTAATCCCCGGTGCAATGATTTTAAAATTATTACCCAATGAATTTCGCAAGAATGAAATCTCAAGTGGTGAGCAAACTATTGCATCAGCTCCGCTTTCCAATGAAAGTTTGGCAAGTCTCAATACTTGCTCTTTTGCCGTAAAACCGACTCCTATCTCAGCAAGGTCTTCTTCTGAAATACTTGTAAGCACTGTAACTGCCGCTATAAGAGGCACGGGAATTCCTTTTTCAGCACAAAATTCATCGACATCTTTCCTTGTTTTTTCTATCATTTTTCTTCCGCCTGAGGCATGGATGGTAATTATCGAAACTCCAAGTTTGGCTGTTTCAATTACAGCAGAAGATACGGTATTCGGAATATCATGGAATTTCAGGTCTAAAAAAACCTTGCAATCATTTTTTAAAATTTCCTTTACAATATTGGGCCCGCAGGCAGTAAAAAGCTGTTTGCCAACTTTAAATACCCGGACATAATCTTTGAGTTTTTTTACCCATTTCATCGCTTCCTCATAGCCGTCAACATCGAGAGCAAAAATCAATTTCTCACTTGCAGAAATGTTCTTCTTCAATTCTTTTTTCTCCTATAAATTTCTTATTTCATTTAAGATTATTATATGTAAGTCCAAATGGATTTAAAAAGATTTTTTTTGTATAAAGAATCTAATTTTTTTAAGTTGATAAATAGAGTGCCTTCATATAGACTTTATACATTGGAATCAAGAAGAGAATAGGAGGTCGTAAGTTGTTTTCAAAAATATTGATTGCAAACAGAGGCGAAATTGCCATAAGGCTTATCCGCGCCTGTCAGGAGATGGGAATCAAGACTGTAGCAGTCTTCTCTGAAGCTGACAGGGCTTCTCTTCATGTGGGATATGCAGATGAAGCCTACTGTATCGGTCCTGCGCCTTCGCGTGAAAGCTATCTAAACATCGATAAGATATTGGAAGTTGCTTTCAAAACAAAGGCAGATGCAATCCATCCGGGTTATGGTTTTCTATCTGAAAATGGAGCATTCGCTGAACGGTGTGCAAAAGAAAATATCAAATTCATTGGACCGCCTGCGGATGTAATAGAAAAAATGGGGAACAAGACATTTGCAAGGAAATTTATCACTGAAAATGGTATTCCTGTAATTCCGGGCACTACTGATGACACAAATGATGATGAAGCCCTCTCTATTGCTCAAAAGATAGGATTCCCTGTTATGGTTAAAGCTGCAGCAGGCGGCGGCGGAAAAGGGATGCGTATAGTAAGAAACAAAGATGAGCTTCCTTCGGCACTTAGGGCGGCACGGTCAGAAGCAATGTCAGCTTTCGG
>RFHX01000175.1 GCA_003695725.1 Candidatus Schekmanbacteria bacterium | reverse complement strand
CTTATTCCTTTTATCTATTTATTTATAAGCTGGGGTGTAGGGAGATTTTTATCAGACATTAGAAATAGTTATCTTCGCATTCTATCTGTTGCCGTTGTCTTGTTCTTAGTTTTTTGCGGATTTTTAGAAACAATCTCTTATACGAAGCCATCGAAATTTTTACTTGGAAAAATATATAAAGGATATAACTATTGGGAGTTAATTCCTGCCTATTTATCTGCTGCAAGGCCTGAAGACAACCTTTTAAATATAGTTAAGAAGTTAGATGATGAAGATGCAGCTGCCTACTATAGTCTTATTGGGTGGCGGCTTTACGAAACATTTAGCGAAAGGAGGTCAAAAATAGATAAAGCTTTGGATAATAGGAATGAACTACTTAAATATATGCTTTATACAGGGATTGGAGAAGCTTTGAGAGAACGCTTTGACAATGACCTTAATGAGGTAGAGAAGAAAATAAATAAACTCCCGAAATTCTTTAAAACTGCCTGTTATGACGGGTATTTTTATAAAGAAGCAATGGAAATTCCATATGTGTCCCTGGAAAATGGCAAAAAAGTTGATTGGGATTTAAAGGAAATCTTGGATGAAGTAAAATTGATTCCTCCTGATTTTCAAAATGCTGCTTATAGAGGAATTGCTCGAGCTATTACGGCCAGAGAAATATTTTATACTACTTCAAAATTACTTCCTCTTCAGACTGTTATACCTAAATGTTTGAGTGTATTGCCTCAAATTCCGGAAGAACAGAAAAGTGCTTTCATCGAAGGATGCACTTTTAAATTTGTATCATATTGGCTCGAGGGAATTAATAAATATGTTTTTATGGATAATTTTTATGAAAAAATGCAAAGGTCGGAGATGAGAAAAATTATTGATGGGTCTTTAAGGAAAATTTCTCTTGTTTTTAAAAATACTGATGAAAGATGTTATCCATTCATTATTGAAGGAATTGCAAATGCGATTAAAGAGAATGTTTCAAATGATGATTTCAAGACCTATCTTATAAAGAGTTTCCCAAAAAATGAGCAGAAACTTTTAGAGAATTGTTTGAAATCTTAAAAATTATTCCTATGACTTTTTATTTTTCTTAACTTTATAGATTTTAAGGGATGGGAAATTGACAGGAGTTCTGAATTTGTGATATCTCAGGTCAGCTCTATTGCTCCAAGGGATATCCGGATACGAGAGATAGTAAACCTTTTCTATAAAGCCATTCTTTTGAAGGTTTCTTTTCAATGAATTGAAACCATACAACCTTTCAGGATAATTTGACCTTTCAATGAGCCAATCAATGTTTTCGTATGAAAAAATGTAGTTAGGAAGCATTTGCATCAATACTTCATTGAATTTAGGAGCAGGAATTGATTCTCTAAAATATCTTTCGTTGGAAAGAATATATGCCATCCTCCTATTGGTATAAAAAATTATAGGGGCATGCTCATAATTTGTAAGGACAATATCTTCTTCAGAAGCATTTTTATTAAGAAAATTGGAAATTCCTTCAATAGGACTTTTGTAATGGTGAGTTAATTCATAGATGAAGTCTGCATATATTTTCTTTGCGATTAAAGCATTTCTTATTTCTTCTGAAAATGAAGCCCTTTTGTATTTTTGGTCGTCTTCTTTTATCATTCTGAAAGTATAGGATGGTATGAACGATAAAATATTGGTAAATATCAAGATGAAAATAATCAATGTTCCAGCAATTTTGTTTTTTCTATAGGTGGTCATAATGGAAACAGCAGAAATAATAGCCATAAAAGGGAAACAGCCGGTAGCATACCTAATACCTATGATAAATTGTGTATAGCTTACATAAGGAAGAAAGAGTATTACGGGAAAAGCAAAAGAAAGACATAAAAGTGAAATCTTTCTTATATCCTCAAAATTTTTTGAAAATAGATAAAATAGAGGAAGTAAAAGAAGTAGAGGAAACATATATTCATTTACCAAATAGAGCATATCCTGAAGCTGTAGGAAATAAATTCCCATTCTTTCAGATATTGGTATTTCTGTACCTCGCTTATATGCTTCTGAATAAACGAACCAAGGTATCGTTAAAATGGAAATTGGAATAATACTGAGAAAGTATTTTGTTAATTTTTCTTTGTTTTTTAAATAGATGAGATAAAGAAAGCCACCTGCCATAACAAAAGGGAATGGTGCATAATTTGAATGAAAAAGAAGAGCCATTGATATGATAAATCCGTAAAATCCTTTTCTTTTATCGATTTCTGTAATGAAATAGGCGGCAAGAATAGAAAAGAAAGGAAGTAAAGCGTAATATCTGCATTGTCTGCAAAAAAGAATAAATTGAAGATTTGTTGTCAAAAAAAAAGCCGAAAGCAATGCGGTTTTTTTATCTTTAGTCATTTTTGAAGTTAGAAGATAAGTCAGTATAATTGTAAAAAACCCTGATAATGCAAAAGGTAAACGGCCTGAAAATGTGCTTTTGCCAAAAAGGTAAAAGGATAAGGCAGTGATATAGAATTGACTCCATGGATGCCAAGTCCAAATAAGTTTATCGTTAAAGTCATAACCATTGAGAGAAGATATAAGGTTTTTTCCATCCCAAGCAGTAGGAATTCCAAAGGTAAGCGTATTTAGTCCAATAACGGCAGTTTCGCCCTCATCCTGCCAAAAAGGAATATCACCTAAATTTTTAAATAGGAAGAAGAAGGACAAGGAAAGGATAATGAGAAATAAAAAAATGTTGGTAGATTTTTCAGACAATTTCATTCTATATATTGAAATTTACCTCAAACTTTAACTGCCTATCAATGTTTTCATTTTTTTGCCTCCTATATTGGAGGTATCAATTCTTAGTATCTTGAGAGATTTAGGGTTGTTTATATTTTTTCTATACATTTCCATCCTTTTTTCAAGATAACCTTCATCTTTCAATCCTACCTTTCTGATGTTTTCCTTCACCACGAGCTCGATTTCATCAAGATTATCAACAATAGTTATTTCCCCATCGATAACAACAGATGCCCATTCTGTATGGTCATCATTCCATTTGAAAACAGTAAAACATACATTTTTATTTTTGTTGATAATTTCCCATTTCCTCCCCATTGGAAGCATCGATAGGTATATATTCCCATTTATATAGACGAATCCAAATGGTATTCCGTAAGGTTTGTCGTCTATGGACAATGAAAGGACACCATCGCCGACTGTACAAAGAATTTCATTGATTTCCTCATTGGTCAAATCCTTCATATTCTTCTCCTTTAATCCTAATATAATTTTTTTTATTTAAGCAAAATTCTTTAAGAACTTATATCCTTGTTAATTTTTTTGAGATTATCCTTTATTCTTTGAGCAGTTAATGGGAATTTAAAAATTCTAACTCCGACAGCATCATAGACAGCATTTGCAATAACTGCTCCCATACATGTAATTGCCGGTTCACCACCTCCATGGGGAGGTGAATCTTGATTATCTACCAAAATTGTTTCGATTTCTGGGAGGTCTTTAAAGGTGGGGATTCTATAGGTATCGAAATTTTTTTCAAATATCCTCCCTCCCTGAAAATGTATTTCTTCAAAGAGAGCATATCCAATTCCCATCGTAATACAGCCTTCTATCTGCATTCTCGCTCCTTCTGGATTGACTACCATTCCCATATCCTGAGCACATACAACCTTCTCCACTTTGACTTTACCTGTTTCCATATCAACTTTTACTCTACACATCATAGCTACATATGTATCTGCATCTATAGAACATGCTACTCCGTAGCCTATAGAAGAGTCTTTTTTCATCGGCTTCCAGGAAAACTCTTTTGCAACTGCTTCTAAAACTTTTATCATTCTCTTATTGGTGAGATTTTTTAATCTAAACTCTACTTTATCAATACCTGCCGCTTCAGCCATTATGTCAATCTGTGACTCTCGAGCAAATGTATTCGTATTGTTTGCAGGAGCGCGCCAAGGCCCCGTTGCAAAGGGATGCGCTTCTTGAATCCTTTTATCCGGCGAACCATGTCCGCCTCCAGCGTAAATTGTAGTAGAATAGTGAGGAATATCATAAAAATGCTCTCCTCCCCTTTCGCCTGCAAAATAGACTTTGTAATCCCAATAGACAATTTTACCTTCGCCATTTATTCCTGATTTTATTTTAACCACAGATGCAGGCATAAAGATATCATAGAAAAATTCTTCCTCCCTGCTTCTCATCACTTGTACTGGTTTACCTACTTCTTTTGCAAGGATTGCGGCTTCGAGAGCTTGATTGTTTTCAGTTTTCCCTCCGAACCCTCCACCAACGAAGGGAGTAATAATATGTACTTTATTCTGTGGTATTCTGAAATATCTCGAAATTTCGCCTTGTAAAAGAAAAGGTGTCTGCGTGGAAGCCCAGATGGTTAACCTATCACGAACCCATTTGGCAGTGGCTGTATGGGTTTCTATCGGGGCATGCGCTACATATCCATTTGAGTAAGTTTCATTGAAGAGGAGTGATGATAACTTTTTGCCTTCATTCAGATTTCCCCCTTTAGCAGACACTCTTCCTTTTGGTGAAAGCTTGAGAAGATGTGAAGCAATGTTATTTTCATTGAGAGATGATGTAGGAATTACATAATCGGCTTTTATTTTTGAAAGAGCTCTTTGCGCCATATCAGGATGTCTATGGAGGACTGCTTTTAAATTATCTTTTTCAATATAGATAATATCCTTATTTTCTTTTATGGTAGAAACATCGATTGATTTTAGCTTTGCTTTATGAGCAGGAGGCCTGAGTATCTTTGCATAAAGCATATCAGGAAGCTGAATGTCTCCTGCATATTTTGCCTTTCCTGTAACTTTGGCAGAAGCATCTATGCGTTTAACATTCTTTCCTATAAAGGATAGTTTAGATAAATTCTTGGGTAAAGCTTTCTTGTCAAGACGCTTACGGATATTTTCCTTTCTTGAAAGCTCTGAATAGGAGATTTTCTTTTTTTTGTTGCTTTCATCAAAAATGATGCCATTTTCAATTGAAAGTCTCTCTTCAGGGACATTCAATTCTTTTGATGCAAGCTCTAACAATACTGCTCTTGCTTCAGCTGCGGCATTTCTCAATTCAACTCCAAAAAAGCGAATGGTCATCGAACCGAATGTTCCTAAATCCCATGGACATAAATCTGTGTCTCCCATAATTAAATCAACAGATTCCATTGGCACATAAAGTTCATCAGCTATGATTTGTGAAAGAGAAGTTGCTATTCCCTGACCCATTTCAATTTTCCCGGTAAGACAGGTAATCCTTCCGTCTTCTCCAATTCTTAAAAAAGAAGTGAGGTCATAGGCAGTGATATCGAGATACCCTCTTTTTTTTATTACCTCCTGAAAAGCAGATGAATCAAGGGAAAATAAAATAATTATTCCGCTTCCTAAAAGTTTAAGAAAATGGCGCCTTTTGATTGAAGAGGGGAAGGTCTTTATATCAGTGAAATCAAGATCAATGTAATCTTGTTTGCTCATTATTCTTTGTCCTTATTCGGTTGCAAAGCTACACTCTCAATTGCTCTGATAATCCTAATATGTGCACCGCATCGGCAAAGATTGTCATTCATTCCTTCAATAATTTCTGTCCGTGACGGCTTGGGGTTTTTCATTAAAAAGCCGTAAGCGTTTAAAATCATTCCAGATGTGCAAAAACCGCATTGAAAAGCGTTATGCTCTATAAAGGCCTTTTGAAGAGGGTGAAGTTTTCCATTTTTTGAGAGCCCTTCGATAGTAACGACTTCCTTTCCGGCGACATCCTTTACGGTCAACTGACAGGACCTTACCGCTTCGTTATTTACTAAAACGGTGCAGGCGCCGCAGTGGCCTTCACCGCAACCATATTTTGTCCCTGTTAATCCAAAATCAATCCTTAAAATCCACAAGAGAATCCTACTGCTCTCAGTCTTAATAGAAACATCATTGCCATTTAGGTTGAAGGAAATATTTTCCATAAACTGATACTATTCAATGTTTAGGATTTATTATTTGTCTAAATGTTTAATAACTATCAATAACTTTATTG
>RFHX01000174.1 GCA_003695725.1 Candidatus Schekmanbacteria bacterium | reverse complement strand
TTACTAAATAGTAAAAATTATCAATAAGGTCAAGTAAAAAAATTTTTTATATTGAAAAGAATCAGTCAGTCATATTGACAATAAGACTTCCTGTCAAAGCTCCAAGAAGATTGAATATCATATCTTTCCAGCTGAAGAATGTTTTTTTGATTTTTTTGTCATAACTTTCTTTGCCTGTGCCTGCGGCAAGAGTTATTGAAACCCCTACAAGGGTAGATTCAGCATCTGATAGTTTCCCTTTTTTTGAAATTGCTGTAGCAGATGCGCTAATTGCCCCTGCAGCTAAAAAATGATATGCCTTATCCTTTGAAAGCCATTGGTCTTTGTCGTTTTTTAATGCTGTGCATCCTAATGCAAGGTGTAGAAAAAGAAAGATTAGTAATAATATGATCGATTTTTCTTTGAATTTTTCAAATAACATATTTTTTTAAACAAATATTTGATTGACATTAAAATCTTTGAAAAAATATATAGTTATTGCATAATAACTTTAAAATAAGTTTTTTTTTTTTTTTTTTGAATTAGTTATCTCATTATCCTATGAGCAAAGATAAATTTAAAAGACTTAAAAAATCAAATTCTTCTGATAAAACCTCCTCCAAAATAGTTAATATTATAAAAATATTGAGTATGATCGATGCAGGTGAAAAAGTCACGGCATCGAGACTTTCTGAAGAACTTGAAGTATCTGAGAAGACAATTTATCGATATATAAGAGCAATTCAAGATGCAGGTATTCCAATTTCTTATGACAAAGACAAAAAATCCTATGATTTCGATGGTAACTTCTCTTTAAAAAAAGTGATTTTCAATCCTGAAGAATTCTCCAACTTTATGTCTGTGCGAAATATTATTTCGGGTTTGGGTTTTCCATCAGATGCGCCTTTTTTCAGAGTCGTAGAAAGGATTCTATCAAATACGAATATAAATTTGCAGGAGAAGACATTTCCAATGTTGGTTAATTTGGGAATGACGGTGCAGTCTCCTGAAAATGAAAAAATATTGAGCATATTGAATCAAGCTATAATTGATAGGTGTAGAGTGTGGATGAAATATTATGCTTATGGAACAAAGGAGATAACAGAGAGGGAAGTTGCTCCCTACGGACTGATATATTGCGATGGTTTCTGGTATATGATTGGAATGTGCGACCTTCGAAATGCAACAAGGACATTTGCCATTGATGGAATTAGGGAAATTAGAAGTACTAATCATCGCTATGCTATTCCTAAGGATTTTAATTTAGCGGAATATTTTTCCAAAAGCTTCAAAATTGTCGTAGGGAATGATGTAGAAGTGGTGGTTAGATTTTCATCAGAAGTAGCAGACCATATTCTAAGAAAAAGATGGCATCGTTTTCAGAAGGCTGAAAAAAAACCAAATGGGGATGTGATCCTATACTTTAATGTAGCCGGCACTGAAGAGATAAAACGATGGCTATTTTCATGGATTCCTCATTGTGAGATCCTATCTCCTCCCTATTTAAGGGATGAAGTCAAATCAGAATTGAAAAAAACCCTCAAAAAATATCTCTAAAGAAAAAAAAATTTTCTACTCGGACATACTGTTGTCAGTCGCTTCAATTATATTACTTCTCAAAAAGGAGGGTTTTTATGAAAGAGAAATTTATTAAAGCGATTGAATCCTTTACCATTGGAGACAGCATTGAAGTTGATAGGTTTGTAGTTTTTCCTATTTTTGCAGAAGAGAAGACAAAGAACTTTATCACCTTAGATGAAGCAATGAAAAAGCATTTGGTAAAAATTACTGAAGTTGATAGCGCTGGTTCTGTACCTGCCGTAAGAGTAATCAATTTTGCAAAGAAGTTTTTGGTAATTTTTGTAGGTGAAATACTAGTCGGGGCAAAACAGAATAGAGTGGTAAATACTACAATAGTGGTAAAACCTCACAGCGAAATTGTGATACCAGTGTCCTGTATAGAAGAAGGAAGATGGTCTTATGATAGAGAGGATTTTTCTGATTATGATTCTTATGTGTATAGTCAGCTTCGCCGTGAAATTTTAAGAGATGTAAATTTAAGTTTAAAAAAACAAAAAAGCTTTTACGCGACTCAGGGAAAAATTTGGGATTTAGTAGATGAGAAACTGCAAGATTTAAATGTTGAATCTCCCACTAGGTCACTTTCCGAAGCATATAATGCAAATCGTTTAGGTATAAAATCTTTTGTAAGAAAATTTAAAACATTAAAAGACCAAATTGGGGCGATTATCTTTACAAATGGCCGCTTCCAAGTGATGGAAGTTTGTTCAAATCCAGAGGTTTTCAAAAAGATTTATCCTAAACTCATAAAGAGTATATATCTCGATGAGCTGAAAAGTTTAGATAAGAAGGAGTGTTTTTTAGATTTCTTAGAAAAGGAAATAGATTACAGTCAAGCGCTGACAAAACTTCTAAGCTCAATAAAAAACTCAGATATAGATTCCTTCAAAGGAGTCGGCGAAGGCATTGAGTTTCGCATTGAGGGGGAAGATGTAATTGGCTCGGCTGTGTGTCATAGTGACAAGCTTCTTCATCTAACAATTTATTCTAATTATGAGCAGTATTCTAATTATGAACATTTTAAGGAAGTAAAGAAACGAAAATGGAGATATTAAAATATTTTAGTCTGCTCATTTTGACTATAGAAGTGATCTATTT
>RFHX01000173.1 GCA_003695725.1 Candidatus Schekmanbacteria bacterium | reverse complement strand
TTACTATCCTTATTACTATGTAGTGCCCAAGTCGAAGAAAGGAAAGGGTAAAGGCAAGAGGTAAATTTATTTCCCAATGAATATTTTTCTCCTCTTTCAATAAAGGAAATTGAAAAAATAAGTTTTTCTCTTTTTGATTACCTCCCCAAAGTTATTTTTGAATTAGAAAAATAACTGAAAAAAATTGGTCAATTTTACTTGACAAATAATTAAAATTCGGACAGTAGAGTGTCTATGTTCGAAAAAAGTGTCTTGTTAATTTAAGTTTAGAGGAAATTAAGGAGGTAAAATATGCCCGAGAAAATTCCAGCCAAGGTGGATTATATCAAACCTCTCGAAGACAAGCCTTACAGCGAAGTGGTAGCCGAAAAAAAGCAGTACCACGATGATATTAAGAAGAAGTTAGCAGGCATTGTCGGAGAATCGAATGTCAAAGATGACGATGAAACGAGAGAGAGATATTCCAAAGATGTTAGCTTATCAAAACCAAGAAAGCCATCCTTCGTTGTTTATCCAGAAAACACTGAGCAGGTATGCAACATAGTTAAATTGGCAAATGAAGAGAAGATTCCAGTAGTACCAGTAAGTTCAGGCACTCATAATTATGGCTGTGCTATTCCGGAAATGGGAGGGATAGTTATAGACCTGTCTGGATGGAAAAAAATCTTTAAAATTGATTACCGCAACAGAGCTACAAGAATCCAGCCGGGGGTCAATTACGATGAACTTCAGGAAGCTTTGGCAAAAGAAGGGCTTCGTGCTATGATGCCACTTCTTCCAAGGAAAGACCAGTCAGTTGTGACTGCACACCTTGAAGCACATCCTATGGCAGTTCAGGAATTCTGCTACAGCGAACCTCTTTACACGGCTGAAATTGTAATGCCTAAGGCAGAGATATTCAGGACTGGTTCAGCGGCTCCAGCACCACCGGATGTCATCAATACAGATATGGTTGGTCCATGGGGTCCCGGATTTGATTGGAACAGACTTTATACGAGAGCTCAAGGGACACTTGGCATTATTACATGGGCTAACATAATGGCTGAGCCCCTCCCTGTGAAAGAAAAAATTTATTTTACACCATTTGATTGTATTGATGAAGCTGCAAATTTCACTTACAAAGTCCTCAGAAAATGGATTGGCTATGAATGTTTTATTCTTGATAAAGCAAATCTTGCATCGATCCTTGCTGAAAATCATGATGAATACTACTCATTGAGAAAGAAATTACCTGAATACATACAAGTATTCTGCATTGGTGGATTAAAGAGACTGCCGGACGAAAGGATTGCTTATCAGGAGGCAGATTTTCTCGATACTGCTCAGGAAACTGGTGCAAAACCGCAAATTTCCATTCCAGAAGCTCCAAAAGCGGCTGCATTCTTTGCAAAAAATTTGCGCCGTTGTTGGGATAAAGAGATTTATTGGAAAGATTTCCTCAAAGGCGCATGCGCCGATATATTCTTTATTACAACTATGGAGAGCGCAGGTAAGTTTAAAAAGATTATGATGGAAGAAGCAGTAAAGCTCGATTATCCGACAGCAGACATAGGCATTTATTTACAGCCCATTGAAAACGGACGCGCCGCTCATCTTGAATTCAATATCCCTTATGATCCAAACGATGGAGATGAGTGCTGTCTTGTTTCTAAACTTCACGAGGAAGCAAGCAGAAGGATGTATGCAGAAGGAGCTGTCTTCACTCGCGCATATGGGAAGTGGGCTGAGATAGTCAATGGCACAAATGCCGTTCAATATAAGACTTCAAAGTTGATCAAGGATTATTTAGACCCTAATGGGATAATGAATCCTGGAAAATTAGGACTATAAAATAGAAGGGAAATGGAGGAAGCATAAATGAGTAATAATAAAGAAGGCCTTGAGAAATATAGATGGGACCTTGTCAACTGTGAAAGATGTTCAATGTGCAAATGGGTCCATCCATGGAGTGTTAAGAATAAGAAGACTGCAAAAATCTGTCCTTCTAACCAGATGTACAAGTTCGATGCCTATTCAGCGCAGGGAAGGTTTGACCTTGCAAGAGCATTGTTAGAGGGCGAAATAGAGATTACAGACAAAGTGCTTGAGGTAATTTACACCTGCACACTTTGCGGGGGTTGTGATGTAACCTGCAAATTCACTCGCGATATGGAGCCTTTGGAGATATTCCATGAATTGAGAAAGTATGTGGTTAAAGAAGGCAAAGGTCCTTTACCGGGACATATGCCTGCTGTGGAAAGCATTCAGAAGAATGACAATCCTTGGCAGCAGCCAAAAACAAGAAGAGGAAATTGGGCAAGGAAGCTGAAAGTAAAGGACATAACAAAAGAAAAAGCTGAAGTCCTCTATTTTGCAGGCTGTACCTATTCATATAATGCCGACCTTCAGAAGGTTGCGCAGGCAACATTACGGGTTTTACAGAAAGCTGGTGTTGATGTAGGCATTCTTGGAAACAAGGAAAGATGCTGTGCCAGCCCTGCACTCAAAGTTGGAGTGGAAGACACTTTTAAAGAAATTGCAAGCGATAATATAAAAACGTTTAACGAACTTGGAGTAAAAACAGTTATCACTTCATGCTCTGGCTGTTATGGTATCTTTCAGGGGCATTATCCGGAGCTTGGTGAAAGAAATTATGAAGTTTATCAGGCGATGCAGTATCTTGACAAACTCCTTAAAGAGGGCAAGCTTGAATTCAAGAACAGAATAGATATGAAAGTTACATGGCATGATCCATGTCATCTTGGAAGAGGTGGTGAACCTCAGGATCTATGGGAAGGCACAAGAATTAAATGGGGACTTTCCGATCCTCCAAGAAGAAGAAACTATGGCTCAAAGGGAGTTTATGACGAGCCAAGGAATGTGCTGAAAGCTATCCCGGGAATTGAACTTGTTGAAATGGATAGAATTAGAGAATTCTCGTGGTGCTGTGGTGCAGGCGGTGGTGTCAGATCTGCTTATCCTGAATTTGCAATGTTCTCTGCAAGAGAAAGGATTGAAGAAGCCAAAGCAACAGGCGCTGAAGCGATAGTTTCATCTTGTCCATGGTGTGAATCGAACCTGTCAGACGCTATTAAAGCTGATGGAAATAAAATTAAAATGTTAAGTCTTGTTGAATTAGTGGAACAAGCTTTATAAAGCAGGGAGGAAGAATAATATGAGTTTACCAAAAGGGGCATATGAGGCACTGGAAAATGTCCTCGGAAAAGAAAATATAAGCGATGATCCTGCTGTGACAACGGCATACAGCTATATGTGGCTTCTTTACAGCACACATGCCCAATCAGGAAGGTATCGTCCTGCGGCGGTTGTTCTGCCGGAGAGCACAGAGGAAGTGCAGGCAATAATAAGAATTGCTAACAAATACCAATTTACCTATATTCCTGTTGGCACAAATCTTCTGCCGCCAACAATACCTGTCCGTCCCGATACAATCATTATCGATCCGAAGAGGATGGACAAAATCATAGAGCTTGATGAAAAGAATATGTATGCAGTTGTTGAGCCCTATGTTACCTATGCTCAACTTCAAGCGGAATCTCATAAGGTTGGGCTCTCCATTACAACACCTGAAGCAGGATCACAGGTTTCTGTTATGGCAAACAACCTTTTCCAGGGTATGGGAGGTATGGGACATAAATACGGTTTTAACCGTGGAATCCTTGCCTGTGATTGGGTTCTTCCGAATGGAGAATTATTGAAGATTGGTTCAGCCGGAAATCCCAATGCAGAGTGGTTTTGGGGCGACTGTGCTGGACTCAACCTCAAAGGGCTTATAAGGGCTGATACTGGCCATTGCGGTGGATTGGGAATGGTTACAAAAATGGCTGTAAAGCTATTTCCTTATCCCGGACCGAGAGAGTTTCCCGTCAAGGGCGCAAACCCGGATTTTGAAGTCGATTTTCCTAAAGACCGCTTTAAAATTAATCTTATCAAGTTTAAGACAAAGTATAAACTTGCTGATGCAATGTATGATATCGGACATTCTGAGATTGCAGGAGCAGTCCACGAAGAAGGCGCCAATTGGGTCTTAGCGGCAGACAGCGCATCAGTTGAGGAATTTTGGGAGAGATGGCCAGATTTTCAACATAAATGGAAAAACATCCTTGCTGTGACATTGATTGGTTTTTCTTCTCCAAGACAACTTCAGTATGAGCAGAAGGTTCTTGACCAGATTGTAAAGGACCATGAAGGTGAATATATTGAAGAAGGGTCAGAGCTTTGGAATATTGGCCATCATGCCATAGGCGAGGCAATTCGTTGCGGACTTTCAAATAGGCTTTACAGGCCTGCAGGTGATTTCTTCGTTATGGGCGGTTTTGGATTTGATTCCATTGACCATACAATAAGAACGAGCGAATTTATGTGGCCCATTATTGAAGACGCATACAAGAAAGGTCATTTTGTTGAAGATTTGAGTCATTCTGACTGGGTAAATTCCTATCAGATGTGCCATTTTTCAGAAGTTGAACCGATCATTTACTTTGAACATGACTTGGAAGCAGGAAAAACTTTTATCAATGGCTATGTGCAGACGATCATAGAAGCGGTAAAAAGAAAGATGATGCCTACTTGGCCTCTTGGACCTATGACTTATATAACTGGTCCGGCGATGTGCAACTATCATGAGATGGTAAAGGATATCAAGAAACTCCTTGATCCAAGGATGACTTCAAATCCAGGATATCCTGTTCCACCTGAGCCGCCACCGCCACCGGCAGAATAGGCAGACAGAAAAAAAGAAGATGAAAAAAGAAGAAAGAGAGGGTATCCATTCCCTCTCTTTTTTTTTAATTTGCGAATATTATATTGATTGAGAGAAAGATGAAACTAATAAAGATTGAAAAAGTTGAGATAAACAGAGATGAAAGGGGTTTTTCTGTAAGACCTATCGATGAGGAAAAGCTCAAGGAAGGCAAAGCCCTCAATCTTCACATTGTAAGCATGAATCCCGGAGCTATTCGAGGGAATCATTATCATAAGAAACAGGAAGAAAAAATCTGGATTATAGGTGGACCCTGTCTTGTTGCGGCAAAAAATAAAGATACAGATGAAACCGAAGAAACAAAAATCCCTCCTGATAACGATACAATATTGACAATATCTCCGAATATAACACATGCAATAAAAAATATCTCTGATAAAGTCGCATATCTTCTCTGCTACAGCGATTATTCCTCTTCGGATAATGAGAATGATGTTTTCAGGGATGAATTAATTTAGAAAGGCCATAATTATGGGAAAAAAATCTTTTATTTTATCTCTCGTCTGTTTTTTCATTGCTGCTCTATCATTTACTATACATGCCGGCACAAGAACAAATACAGGCGGATATCTCGATATGGGGACTTCAGCAAATGCGAAAGGATTTACATCGGTTTCGGATAAAACAGACCTCAATCTTGGCGCATCAGGCAGTGACTCCATAACCATTGAATGCTGGATAAGGTTTGATTCAAATTTTACGGGTGCCGGTGATATCGTTTACAGAGGAAATAATTATTTCTTGAGTTTTGGGACTATAACCGACAACTCCACTGCTTTTTATCCTGTATTTTCTATTTGGCGCGGTGGTACTAATGCATATTTCGTTTTCGATTCATACTGGAAAATTTTTAATATTGGCACATGGTATCACATTGCAATTGAATTTTATCCTACTACCGGCACGGAAGGAGTTGCCAAATATTACATCGATGGAAATTTATATGCCACAATAACCGAGCCTTCGGCAGGCACAGGCAACATAGACACTTCCACAAACCAGCTTTACATAGGAAATAACGATTCAGGGATAGCTAAATTTCCAGGATATATAGATGAGCTTAGAATTTCCAATACGGCAAGATATTCCTCAAACTTCACGCCTATTGACCGACTGTCAGACACGGATTCGAACACAATGGTGCTTTATCATTTCAATGACTTTCAGGACAGCTCGCTTACTGATTCTGTGAGCGACAGTTTTTCCCTTGCAAACGGAGCTTCCATCGTGAATACACGGTCAACAATCGGAGGAGTCCTTCTTTTAAACGATACTGTAGGAAAGGATGATTATGCTTCAGCGCCGAACTCTGCTGACCATGTAATCACGCAAAGTCTCACTGCAGAATGCTGGATTTACAAAACGGCATCAACGGGCTATTCAGGTAAAACCCAGAGATTGATTTATAAAGACCAGGCATACTCCCTCTATCTGTATTGGTATTCCGATACGGGTGCGAACGTTCAGGCCATGATACAGCCACCAACAGGCGGGCCCACTGTTATTGGTTATGGTTTGAGTTTTGATACGGCTAAATGGTATCACATTGCAATGAGTTATGATGCCACTGCGCAAACACTTAGAGTATTTGTCAACGGGACACAAGTGGCAAGCGCATCTGGTACGACATCGACGATTAAATCCTCATCAGGGGCGCTTTTTGTAGGTGCGCAAGATTCAAGCGGCACCAATGGATTCGAAGGCTATATCGATGAGGTAAGAATTTCAAATTCTGCGAAATATACAAGCGTGGGATTTGAACCTGAAGAAACCCATTCTGATTCAGAGGCGAACACAATGGTACTCTATCATTTCGATTTCCCGTCATACGATACCGACTCAAGCACCGTTGACTCCATCACAGATACGATTACGGCGAATAACGGTGCAAATTTCAAACGCTTTGACAGAAGCGCAGGCGGAGTGCTCAACGCAGATGGGATAGATGATTATGCAAACTGTGCGAGCAGTTCCGACACTGAAATATCATCAGACTTGACAATTGAATGCTGGTTCAGAAAATCCGCCACTTCGGGATATTCAGGAACAGACCGTGTAATCTTATGGAAGGATCAGGCATATGGCCTATGGCTCTCTTGGAGTACAGAGAGCAGGGCTCAGGTAAAGTTAAGGCTCTATTACGGTTCGGGCGCTAGCGATTACAATGACTTTTTAACTTCAGCAACTGCGTCATTTGTGGACAATACCTGGTATCACATTGCCGCTGTTTTTGATGATACGGCAGATACGGTTAAAATATTTATAGATGGTGTGGATAGGATTCTTGGCGCATCTTCCAAAACCACAGTACTCAATTCCTCTGGCAATGAACTTGATGTAGGTTGTTTAAAAATAGGAACTACAAAAGCATATTATTTTAAAGGATACATAGATGAGTTAAGAATTTCAAATAGCGCAAAATATTCAGCCAACTTCATCCCCGCCGATACTCAATCAGACAGCGAAGCGAATACTATGGCGCTTTATCACTTCAACAACCCTAACTCTTTAAATGACACAAGCACTGCCGGTCCAACATCCGACAACCTTACAGGATACAATTTCAACCCTACGCCTACGCTTGCGAGAATATCTTATTTTAAGGCAGTACAAAAGAAGAAAAAAGTGATTTTAAAATGGAAAACTGATTCAGAAGATAACAACGCCGGGTTTTATATTTTGAAGAGAAAAGGGAAAAAAGGCGTCTTCAGGCGCATTGAGGAGAGTTTCAAGCCCGCAAAGGGGAATGATGCCATAGGAGGCGCAAAATACCGCTTTGTAGATATAGATGTAAAAAGAGGAAGCGTATATTATTACAAGATAGAAGATATAGATTTGTCAGGTCTTGCCACGATACATAAAGGCTTGAAAGTTAAAGTGAAACCTAATTTCAGACACAAGAAACATAAGTAAAGAAAGGGGTCAAGTCTGCTTTTGACTTTTCTTGGCGTATTCGAAGAGAGATTCAGCAAATTCATCTCTTTCCCAAAGATTTAGATAATGTCCATGGCTTTTACTTAGCTATCCTTCAAGGAAATATATCAAGAAGTGGTGGAGAGAGGTCGTGGGATTTCCTGAATGAAAAATTTCTTGCCCCATCAGGCAGTTGCCTTACTCTTTTAAAAATTTGATATTTCATTATAGTAATTGGATTTATCATTTTACTTTTTCAAACTTACAATTCCCTAAAATTCCTTGACATTAGGTTATTCCTAAAATAGATTTTAAACTTCAATTTTTTAAAGATTCATATCTTTTATTTTTCCCCTGAATTTTAATTAAGGAGGCAATGGATGTATCAGTTAACAGAAGAACAAAAAATGATCAAAGACTTGGCTCGAAAAATAGCTGAAGAGAAGATAAAACCAATCAGAGCAAAGCTTGATGAAACAGAAGAATTTCCTTATGAAGTGATGAAAGCAATTAAAGATGCTGATTTAAGCGGTCTTTATATAGAAGAGGAATATGGCGGCGCTGGAATGGGGACATTCGAGATGGCGCTTGTGATGGAGGAGTTTTCAAGAGTATGCGCAGGTATTGCAATTTCATATGGAGCAAATGCACTTGGTTCATATCCTCTTATCTTATTTGGAAGTGAAGAGCAGAAAAAGAAATATCTTACAAGGATAGCCTCGGGCGATGCTCTTGCCGCTTTTGCTCTTACGGAGGCAGAAGCAGGAAGTGATGCAGGAAATGTCAAGACACGCGCCGATAAAAAGGGTGACCGATATGTCCTCAATGGAACCAAACAATGGATAACTAATGGAGGAGAAGCGGAGATATATACTGTTATTGCCTCTACGAATCGTTCAAAAGGCGCACGCGGTTTATCTGCTTTTGTCGTTGAAAAAGGAACTCCTGGTTTTTCATTTGGCAAAAAAGCAGAAAAGATGGGAATAAGAGCATCTGCAACCAGAGAACTTATTTTTGAAGATTGTGAAATTCCTGCTGAAAATCTCATATATAAAGAAAATGCTGGTTTTCTTATAACGATGAAAACATTGGATAAGGCGAGGCCTGGCGTGGCAGCGCAAGCACTTGGAATTGCGCAAGGGGCATTCGAAGAAGCTCTTGAATATTCCAAGGTAAGAGAGCAGTTTGGCAAGACAATATCAGCAAATCAAACAATTCAGATTATGCTAGCAGATATGGCAACTCAAATTGAATCGGCACGAGCGCTTCTTTATACTGTGGCGAGATATATTGATTCAGGCGCAAGAGATATTGGTAAGGAAGCGGCTATGTGTAAACTTCTTGCATCGGATGTTGCTATGAAAGTTACTGTTGATGCAGTACAGATTCTTGGTGGTTATGGATATATGAGAGATTATCCAGTAGAGAAGATGATGAGAGATGCAAAGATTACTCAAATCTATGAAGGAACAAATCAGATTCAGCGGCTTGTCATCGCAAACAAACTTTTGAAGGGATAAAATCTTACTTTTTAGAAAACTTATCCGGTAATTCTGCACTTTTTGTGCTAGTGCGATATCTTTCTAAACGGATAAATCAACTATTTGGAAGAGTATACTTTTTGTTGAAGGTATACTTTTCGTTATTTACCGGTTCAAGCATTTTAATGTATCTAATAGCAGATATAGTAGCAGACAATTAGTTTAAGCAGGAAGCATGCAAAAATTATAAGGTAAAGGAAAATAAGAAAAACCGATTGAGACAAAATGTAGCTCTAAAATCTCATTAGTTTCACTATGATGTTGAACCTTCTTTAGAAGATGAGATTTCAGTGGATTTTTTCCACATTTCCTGAGCTTTTTCTAAGTCTCCCATTTTTTTGTAGATATTTCCAAGCTCTGTATAATATTTTGGGTTATTTGGCTCGAGACGAAGAGCTTCCTTCATTTCCTTTTCAGCTTCTTTATATTTCCCTAAATCTATTAGAGCGCTTGCATAATTTTTTCTTATGAATGCAATATTTGGCGAAGCTTTTACAGCTTTTTTCAAATATTCTAACCCTTTCTTTTTGTCATTGAGTTTTTCCATATAAATGTAAGCAAGATTGTTGTATGAATATGAATGATCAGGGCGAAGTTTTAAGGCAGTTTCATATTCAAGAATCGCTTTTTCATAATCTCCCTGAAGTGTGTAAAACCTTCCGAGATTATAATGAGCGAGAAAGTGTCTCGGATTGAGTTGAACTGTTTTTTTATAAAATTCAATGGCTTTTGAGGGTTTGCCGATTCGATTATAGAGGTTGCCAATTAGAAAATAATATCTACCGTTTTTTGGATCAAATTTAGCTGCCTTTTCATACAGAGGGATGGCTTCCTTTATGCGGTCCAAAGTCTTATACATTTCTGCCAATGTTGATAAAAAACGTGGATTTTCAGGGTCTTCTTTTATGATTTCTTTTAGCCCCTTTTCAGCTGCATCGTATTGCTTGCTGTCAATTAGGTTATTGATTCTTTGGAACTTTCTATAATTTTTAATTTGTTCCAATGGGTCAGGACGGGAAAATTCCGTTGGAAGTTCATCATATTCTTCCTCTTTACCGCTTGTCCCTCCAGCTTGAAAATATCCGAGAGCTTTCAGTTTTTCAATTGTTTCTTCGTCGAGAGGTTTTATATTGCTCTCTTTTTTAAATGTTCTCTTATTGGCAACTATTCTCTTTAAAATCGTAAAAAGCTGTTTTGCCTTGGAAGATTCTTTTTCAATCAAGTTGATGCGTTCAGACGGGTCATCTTTAAGGTTATAGAGCTCCTTGTTCTTTCCAAAGATGTATTTCCATCCGTCAAAGCGTATACCTTTCAAAGCATTCCAATAGAAGGATTTGGGAATTTCCGCTTCACAATAGGAAGGGTTTTCATCAACTTCTTTCCCTTCAAAAAAACCGGCAACGCTTACACCATCGGTTTCCCCTTTGTAGTCTATTCCCATCAATTCAAGCACAGTTGGAAAGATATCAACAAGACGCACCTGTGTGTCGATTTTTTTCCCTCTGATGGATGATGTAGGATCTCTTATAATGAGAGGGACATGAATAGTCCCATCATAGATAAATATACCATGTGTTTGTTCACCGTGTTCGCCTAAACTTTCTCCATGGTCAGCAGTAATTACGAATAGAGTGTCATCATAAAGATCCAGCTTTTTTAATTCCTTTATTATCATTCCAATGCACATATCTGTATATGCAACTTCGCCAAGATAAAGATTGTCAATATAAGCGGTCTTGTAAGGTTCAGGAGGGTTATAATCTGCATGAGGATCATAGAAATGCACCCACATAAAGAAGGGCTTTTTCTTTGCATTCTCTTCAAGCCAATCTATTGCAACAGTAGCTGTTTCAATTCCTTTACGTTGGACAGGAAGTCGTCCCTTTTGTTCAGGGTTAAGAAATTTGTCATCAAAAAAATCAAATCCTTGGTTGATGCCGTATTGGGAATCAAGAATGAAAGTACTTACTATTCCTGCTGTGTTGAATCCTTTTTCTTTGAAAACCTCAGCAAGAGTAGTGTTTTCTTCTGGCAGGATATAAATGCTGTTGTCCCTTGCTCCATGGTTGATAGGAAAAAGCCCTGTCATAATTGATGAATGGCTGGGCAGGGTAATGGGTGCAGCGCTTGCCGCATTGCTGAAAAGGATTCCCTCTTGCGCAATTCGATTTATATTTGGAGTGTGCACATTTTTATTTCCATAACATTCGAGCGCATCTGCCCTTGTTGTATCCATTGTTATAATGATTAAATTCTTTGCTTTCCCAAAGGAGGCAAATTTATTGCATGAGATAATGAAAAATAGAAAAAAAATTGCAGTCAACTGAATAAGAAATAATATTATTTTTTCTTTTCCTCTTATTATTCTATTCATTTTCAAAGTAGTTTATGAAAGTGATGTAATCATGTTTGTCAGGATCAGATGGCCTCAATTCAATGTATCTTTTACAAAATTCAAGGGCTTTCTGATAATTTCCCAGACGCAAATAGATTCCGGCAATTATTTTTATTGATTCAACCTCTTTAGGATTATTCATTAGAATTTCATTGAAAATGTTGAGGGCTCTTTTAAACTCTCCTTTCCGCTTATATATTTTTCCCTGTATTTTTTTTGCAGGAAGAAAATCCGGTTCTATTGAAAGTGCATTTTCAACAGCTTTTAGAGCATCATCCATTTTATTTTCCATAAAATAAAGGGAGGCTATGTTGTTCATCACCTGATAATAATCAGGTTTAAGTTTTAGGGCTTTTTTAAATTCATCAAGAGCTAAATCGAATTTTTGTTCTCCAATATATGCATTTCCTAAATTTTTATGGGCTTCAGCAAAGGAAGGGTTTAGTTTGATAGCTTTTTTGTAGTTTTTAATTGCATTCTCCATATCCCCCTTAAAACCATAAGCGGAACCCAATGCGTTATAATGAAGATATGAATTGGGCTTAAGTTTTATAATTTCGTTAAAGATGTTTATTGCAGAGTCAAAATTTTTTTCTCTTAAATATTGAAGTGCTAACTGCTCTTTCAAAGAAATGTTGGTTGGTTCTTTTTTAATTGCTTCAAGCAGGATTGCAATATATTCACTTCTATCATTCTGTAAAGATGTTAGGGACCTATTGTTGATGGCTGGTGTATTTATCTCTTTTTTTTCAACTAAAGAATAAGATTGATGAGCATATAATATGATAATGAATAATGAAAGAAATGTTTTAAAAGAAAAGTTCATTTATCAATTTTTCAAAGAAATTAATTTCTAAAGTCAATTTTTGTCGAAAAGACAAAATAGATTTTATTTATAACATTTTATTTTTCAAATATAAATAGCCTATTCTTTATTTAGGAGAATTCAACCAAAAAAAATGGCGTCCGTCTAAGGGAAAGACGAACACCATTTTTTTTAGGAGGTGCCTAAAGGGTTATTTTAATTTTCTTCTGATAAAATAAACTCCAATGAGACCTGAACCTAAAAGAATAAGTGAGGTTGGTTCAGGAATTGGAGCCGTATTGATAGTGAGTAATGGACCTTCACTTCCACCGCCGTCATAATTCTGAAAATCAACTTCTCCAAGTGCATCATAGAAATGGTCCATTGGAAATGATGGATCTGGCACATCATAATCAATAATAAAACCACTGTAAGTGTTTGAGCCGATATTTGCTAAATCTGCCACAAGTTCTGAAGTAACATCGAAGTAATAAAATCCTGAAGGGGGATTACCATATGGTGTAACATTTAAAATATCAGCGATTTTTGCACCTTTAGCGAAGGTTGAGATTGTTCCATCTTCTGTTGCTTCTGTCATATCATACAATGAAACGGTTACAGGAATATTGGAGCTTATATTCAATTTGTGAAAATCAAGTCTAAGCTGAGCTGTAAAAGGACCTGAAAGTGATGACAGTGAAGATATATCAAACTCGACAATTCCCTTCAATACTCGTTGGATTGAAACATATGTCGAAGAATACCCAGTGGAAGTAGAAAAGGAAGTAATATATCTTGCTGCCCTGATGAAAGGTCCTGAATTTACATAACTAC
This sequence comes from Candidatus Schekmanbacteria bacterium, assembly GCA_003695725.1. NCBI lineage: Bacteria > Candidatus Schekmaniibacteriota > Candidatus Schekmanbacteria bacterium. Next base: position 400 of record RFHX01000173.1, on the reverse strand, counting down.
TTACTGATGTGTGAATGATATGATTGGGAGACCCGGTTATACTGCTGACGAATGGCTGTGACGATGTAGTTGAAAATGAACTTCCTGATGAGGTATAATAAAAGGTCTGATGAAATTCCGTTCCTGCGCTTCCTTCTGCTACTGGCGCAAGATCAATAGCTGCCCCAGCTGGATTAACCAAAGCAAATACAACTGCAAACATTGAAACCAAACTTATTACCAAAAATTTTTTCATTGAAGATCCTCCAATAAATCTTGTTTTTAACTATGATAATATGCATAATTTATGCCAACTTTTTAAGGAACTTGAAAAAAATCAATAACTTATTGAAATATAAAGTGATATTTTGTTGAATTTGTTTCTTTTGACATCCCATTCTCTAATCCTATAATATTAATT
>RFHX01000172.1 GCA_003695725.1 Candidatus Schekmanbacteria bacterium | reverse complement strand
CTACTGTTCCATGTGCTAAATCAATTTAAACGATCGCTGAGTAATATATTTTATTCACTGTTATGTGTGTCTGACGACTGAAAGGAGGAGATCCTGCAAGGCGTGGTTCGACCGAAGAGAGAAAGCCAGAAGTCGTCGGTGGCGGGACGCCGCATTAAAATAAAAGCGCGCACTATTTCTTTTTTCCAATTATCATAAAATGCAAACTAAACTCTGCAATTGTTGGATTTGTGCAAAGTTCATAGTGCATTTCTAACCAATTCTTCCACGCTTCTGGTTCTTTTTTCGCCATTCTATTTATTTGTTCTTGAGAAGGTGTTGCTAACCCTTCTAACCCCACATTTTCTAAAAAAATAACCTTGTTATTGAACAAAGACCTTAATTCTTCTAATTCAAAAAAATGGGCGTATGCTTTCTCATTATGCCATTGATAGTTATCTCCGTTTAAATAAAACTTCTTAAAATTTTTTGCATCTTTAAGTTTATCAACCCACCTATGAAATCGCGATAGTTTTCCCAGCTTTCCCATGACCGAAACAAAAATAGGAGCGTTTTTTTTCGCAACTCTCACTAATTCCGAAATAGCTCTTTTTCTCTCTTTTTCAGGATGAACATGTGAGAGTGCGCCACCAAGACACAAAACAGCATCAAAAGAATTGCTCTTAAAATTTGATAAATTAATTATGTTCCCCTCAACTATATCTTTTATTTTATCCTGAACTTTGGCCTGTTTAATTTTCTTTTTCGCAAACCCCAGGTGTTCAGGCACTAAATCTAAAAGCACCATATTATAGCCCATTTTTGCTAATTCAATAGAATATCTTCTGGACCTACCCCTGCATCTAAAATCACTCCTTTTTTAGGAAGATGTTTTTTAAGAAATTTCATTGTTGTATTAAATTCCAACCTATGAAAAGGATCTTTGTTTAATCTTCTCCATTCTCTCAAAACATTGGAGCTATAGGTTTTATACGTTAATTTTGTTTCTTTATTTTTCATATTTATAAATAAACTTTGCACATTTATTAAATTATCTATCAGCGCGCTTCATTTTAGGAGTGGTTGGTCAGGAGAAGCGTAGAAGTTGATTTTTTTCCGCTGATTAATAAAATTCACGATATCGAGCATTACCAGGATGTCCATAAATATCCAGAAGAAGTGATTTATGTGAGCCGAAATGAGCACGGATAACTTCATAATTTTTTTCTTTTAAAGAATCTTCAAGTATTTGCATAGCTTTAATCCCGTCTTTTGCTTTAGCAAGATTATTAGATAAATGTGCGAAGGGAAGAATTACAATATTTCTATGACCAACTTCTTGACTCATTTTGGCGATTTCATCAACCAACTGGGAACAAAATTGTTCAATTTTATCTTCTTTTTCAACAGTGATAAGAGCAACAACACAATCCTTACAATTTTGTTCTTTCTCTTTCACTTCTTCTGGAGTAATATCTTCTGGACGATTTGCCAACCTATCAATTTTCACACCATAATTTTTACAATGGAACAGCAATGCTCTCATAATAAAATGAATTATTTAGTGAATTTATTAAATTTTTGGTTAAAGGCGGAAAAATCAATTATTTTTAATATATGGTATTAGAGAAGTTCCGAGTGTAAGCGAGGAATTTGGGCAAAATTCTGGAGAAATTTCCTCTTAATCACTGTTATGTGTGAAGACTGGAAGTCGACCGACCGAGGTGACAGTAACGCTGGCAGGTAGACTCTTTATTTTAAAGGTAATTTTTCAGATTGCCAATATTCTCTTAACGATTTTATTAAATCATCTTCGATTTCTATGATTGCAACCTCTTTTAGGTGAACTCGAGCATTTTTGATGTTGCTATTAAAAGAAGCATCCCATTCAGCTATAATGGTATCACCACAAATATACATGTTAAGTAATTTAAATTTTATTTTTGATTGTTCGTCACAAACTTTAGTTTTCCAATAATCAGCAATTTCTTTATGACCTCTAAATGGTTCTTTTAATACTCTTTCGTGATAAATTCCGTCTTTTTTGAAAATGCTTAGAATCTTATCAACATCTTGATTTACCCATGCGTCTTCATAAATTCTCAAGATTTCTTTTGCTCTTTTCTCTGATACCATAATCAAAAGTTGCAAACCTTAATTATTTATAATTTTTTTGCCTGCCGAGTAATACCGCACATAACATATAGTGTTATCAGAAGTTTGAGCTTTGCTCAAATTTGGGTGAGCCAGCGAAGCGCCCGGCGAACCTGATAACGCTTGTTAGCAGACTAAGACGAAGTTGAGGCGAGATTTTGCGAAGCAAAATCGAAGAGTTCGGGGGCTCGCCTCAATTTATAAATTTTACATTCTTCAGTTTAATGGCAAACACGCCGTTTTTCTTTATATATTCCTTGTAATTATCAATCGATTCTATTGATTTTATACCCTCTTCAATATCATTTGTGCTTGATAAGGTCTGTTCTGTTCCCTCTTTTATTAATAATTCTCTTAATGTTTTGTAGAGTGTTATTCTTTCTATTGTGCATTCCAATTTTTCTTTGCTGTTTTCTTTTGTAAAAACTATTATATCACCTGGCTTCATAAGATTGGCCGAATTTCTAGTGTATTTATTTTTATTTGCTCTTATCTCAACTTTTTTTGTGCCGTTTTTTATGGCCTCAAATGGTCTTTCTCTTAGATTCAGAAAAAATTTTCTGCTCATTAGAATAGCCTCCTTAAACCAGAATCCTTCACGTACTCTACAAGAGATTCATATTTATCAATGTAAGCAAAACTTTGTGGTGGTGCAAAACCGAACTCATTTCTTAATCTCCGTAAGTGTATCGGTTCTCTTAATTCATATAAATGGAGTATCGGAAAAGCGTATTTTGATTTTTTCAAGCCCGTATTAAATTCTTTATTTCCAACGCCATCCTCGGGAATTCTTGTAGGATACTCTACTAGTTTACCTACTTCTGCAATATATTTCAAGGCAGATACAGGATGTGTCACATAAATCCAAAGCCTTTTAATTTCATGACGGGGTCTATATTTTCTAAATTCATGTGTTTTCTTCCTTTGCCTGATAAGTTCGGAAAATTGTGGTTTCAGACTTATGAAAATTTCATACATCATAACCAAACATCTCCATAAAGTAATAAACTGAATAATTTCTAAACAACCTGTATGGTTCTTCTAGCCATAAACTTGTTTCTTGAAGCAGTCTTTCTAGCCCTTTTACTCCTAATCTCTTTCTGAATTCACGAAAATTTACAAGATATGGTGGCAGATCTTTATAAGCACCCTCCCTAACATACAGAGATTTTGACAATTTCGCTCCAGACCAATCTACAACTAATGGTGAATATATTATTTTTGATATTTCATGGGCTGAATAACCTAAAATT
>RFHX01000171.1 GCA_003695725.1 Candidatus Schekmanbacteria bacterium | reverse complement strand
TTATTTTACTATATTCATTACTTATTTTCTGATTAAATTCATCTTGAAATTTTAGCTATATTCGCTTATATAATCTTACTGAAATGCAATTTAGGAGGTAAAAGAGGATGAAGGATGGAAATCTTGAAGAAGTTTTGAATCAAGCAATAGAAAAAATCCCAAATAAGTATGAGCTTGTGTGTATTGCCGCAAAGAGGGCAAATCAGATAACAAGTGGATATACGCCTCTTGTCGAATCGAAATTTGTAAAGCCTGCAAGCATTGCTCTTCTTGAGATTGCTAAAGATAAAGTCAAAATTGAAACGGGTGAAGAATAAAAAAAAGCTTCACCTTTTTACGAAAAAGAATTACAAAATTTATTTCTTATTCAATAAGTAAAATTGCAGTTTTTTCCTATAACTAAATTATCCATTACAGATCTTCATAGGAGGCAAAGATAAGATAATGAACGGCACAAAAACTGTAGTTTTACTTGCCACGATGTCCGCTCTTTTTGTTTATGTGGGGAAACTCCTCGCAGGAGATGTAGGGATGTTTATTGCTCTCATATTTGCTTGCTTTATGAATATAGGAAGTTATTGGTTTAGTGATAAAATAGTTTTGAAAATCTACAAGGCAGTAGAAGTCGATGAAACAACTGCACCGGAATTGTATCACACTGTAAAAGAACTTGCTCTTTCTGCAGGATTGCCAATGCCTCGCGTTTATATAATTCCCTCACAAAACCCTAACGCTTTCGCTACAGGCAGAAATCCGCAGAATGCTGCTGTTGCAGTTACCGAGGGAATTCTGCAAATGCTCTCAATGGAAGAATTAAAGGGGGTGCTCGGGCACGAACTAACTCACATAAGAAACAGAGATATTCTTATCTCTACAATTGCAGCAACAATCGCCGGTGCAATAAGTATGATTGCCCAAATGGCACAATGGGCTTTTATTTTTGGTGGGGGAGTCGACGATGACGATGAAGGAGGAAATCCTCTCATATCACTTTTAATCATCTTTTTAGCGCCTATAGCCGCATTCATTATTCAGATGGCAATTTCACGCTCTCGGGAATATGCCGCAGACGAGGGAGGTGCAAAAATATCAGGAAATCCGCAATACCTTGCATCTGCATTAAGGAAACTTGAAGAAGGAAGATTAAAATTGCCAATGAATGCTTCTCCATCGACTGCTCATATGTTTATAGTAAATCCGCTAACAGGTGGAGGAATTGCAAGTTTATTTTCAACTCATCCTCCAACGGAAGAAAGAATCAGAAGACTTTTAGAGATGAAAAAATGAAATTTTTGAAATTTTTTTCAAAAAAAAACTATTCCTCTAATTTAAGAGGAAACAAAAAACCGAAATTTCCAAAGGAATTGTCACTTTTGCCTCTCAGAAACAGCGTTATGTTTCCAAATACTGCTACTTCAATAGTGGTAGGACGAGAAAAAACTCTCAAACAAATCAATGATGCAGAAAAAAATAGAGAAATCATAGGCGTTGTAGCTCAAAAAGACGAAACAATTGAAAATCCAACTTACGAAGACATTTATAAAGTGGGCACAGCTTCTTCTATCCTAAGAATATCCCGATTAAGCGAAAACAATATTACTGTAACTATACAGGGCCTCAAAAGATTCAAAATAAAAAGAATCATAAGAGAAGAACCATATTTTACTGCATTGGTTGAATATATCGACGAAAAAGAGAATAAAGATGTTGAAACAGATGCACTCTTCTTAGGATTGAAAGATTTGGCATCAAAGGCAGCCTCTCTTTCAAAAAATATTCCCGGCGAACTTGTCCAAATGATTCAAAGCATCAGTAGCCCTGCCACCCTTGCAGACCTTGTCGCATCCAATCTCACCATCAGTGTAAAAGAAAAACAAAAACTTCTTGAAACATTCGACATAAAGACAAGACTGAGACTCGTATCACTTCATATAAATAGAGAATTGCAGGCTCTTGAAATTGCCGAAAAAATCCGCTCTGATGTCGTTGGAAATGTAACTAAAGCTCAGAGAGAGTTCTATTTAAAGGAACAGCTCAAAGCGATAAAAAAAGAATTGGGCGAATCAGATGAGGACAATGATATTGCTGAGCTTGAAAAAAAGATAAAAGATGCTGAAATGCCTGAAGAAGCCCTGCAGGAAGCTAAAAAGGAGCTCAACCGCCTTTCCAAGATGCATCCCTCATCAGCGGAATATACTGTATCGAGGACATACATAGAATGGCTTACTGACCTGCCATGGAATAGATATACAGAAGACAATCTTGACCTCGATAATGTCAAGCAAATCCTCGATGAAGACCATTTCAACCTTGAAAAGCCAAAGAAGAGAATCATTGAATATCTTGCAGTGAGAAAATTAAAACCGCAGAAGAAAGGTCCTATTCTTTGTTTTGCAGGTCCTCCGGGTGTGGGGAAGACCAGTTTAGGCCGCTCTATTGCAAGAGCCCTTGGGAGAAAATTTATCCGTGTTTCTCTTGGCGGAGTTAGGGACGAAGCTGAAATCAGAGGCCATAGGAAAACCTATGTAGGCGCTATGCCGGGAAGAATCATTCAGGGGATAAAAAGGGCAGGAGCAAAAAACCCTGTATTTATGCTCGATGAAATTGACAAACTTGGTACGGACTTTAGAGGAGATCCGTCTAGCGCTCTTCTTGAAGTCCTTGATCCTGAACAAAATTTCGCCTTTTCAGACCATTACCTGAATGTTTCATTCGATCTTTCTCAAGTAATGTTTATAGCAACAGCAAATGTCCTTGAATCCATCCCACCTGTCCTCTTAGACAGGATGGAAGTTTTGAGCATTCCGGGGTATTCTGAAGAAGAAAAAACTATGATTGCAAAGAAACACATAATTCCAAAACAAATCGAGGAACATGGCATAAAATCAGACGATATAGAATTTGAAGATTCAGCTATTGTGCAGATTATTAGAGACTATACTCGCGAATCGGGATTGAGAAATCTTGAAAGAGAAATTGCAACGATATGCAGAATGACAGCAGTAAATAAAGCAAAAGGAGAAAATAAAAAAACTGTTATAACTGCAAACGATATTCATAAATATTTGGGAGCTAAAAAATTCTTTTCAGAAACTGCTCTTAGAATAACACGTCCCGGCATTGCAACAGGCTTATCATGGACACCTTCAGGTGGAGAAATCATATTTATAGAAGCGTCAAAGATGCCCGGCAAAGGCAACCTTATTCTTACGGGACAACTTGGAGATGTAATGAAAGAGTCTGCACAGGCGGCGTTGACTTTTATCCGCTCTCAAGCCGAGATTTTTGGAATAGATGAAAAATTCTATGAAAAGAGCGAAATCCACATACATGTCCCTGCCGGGGCTATTCCCAAGGATGGACCGTCAGCAGGTATTACTATATTTACCGCACTGCTTTCACTCCTTACAGGAAAAAAAGTCAAAAAAGATATTGCAATGACCGGAGAAATAACACTTCGCGGCACAGTCCTGCCTGTAGGTGGTATCAAAGAAAAAGTTCTTGCGGCGAAAAGAGCAGGAATCAAAACTATAATCCTTCCACTCCTCAACAAAAAAGATGTTGAAGAATTGCCTAAAGAACATATCAAAGACATTGAATTTTTCTATATCCAATCAATAGATGAGGCAGTTGGGAAATCATTCGAAGAGGAGATAAACTTGCCAATGCAAAAGAGCATCTATGTTTAAAAGGCTATTTTAATGGCAATTATTGCAGATTTCCATATTCATTCAAAGTTCAGCATTGCCACAAGTCCACTTATGATTCCAAAGTATATTTCCCAATATGCGGAAATCAAAGGGGTTGATATTGTAGGTACAGGTGATTTTCTACATCCAAAATATTTAGAAATATTAGAAAATAAATTAATTGAATCTGCAGATGGAATCTATACTTTGAAAAATGGAAGAGGAAAGACCCTTTTTGTACTTACAACTGAAATCTGCAATATCTTTCGGCATAATGGGAAGACAAAGAAGATTCATACATTGATGTTTTCTCCTTCCTTGAAGGACTGCAAAAAAATGTCCAAATCTCTCGAGAATTTAGGCAAAATTGGATCAGATGGCAGGCCTATTTTTTCAATGCATATTAAAGAAATAATGAAACGAATAATGGATATCAATAATGAAGTTTTTTTTGTGCCTGCCCATATATGGACACCATGGTATTCTCTTTTCGGATCATTCTCAGGATTTGATTCCCCTGAGGAATGTTTTGAAGATATGAGTGAATACATATTTGCATTGGAAACAGGCTTATCATCAGACCCTGCAATGAATCGCAAAGTGTCTAAGCTTGACAGATATACACTTATCTCAAACTCTGATGCACATTCGCCAATGGCAATTGGAAGAGAAGCAAATGTTTTTTCATCATTAAAAAACTTTAATTCATTGAAAAACTCTCTAAAAGGGAAAAAGGGGAATGACAAACTTCTATACACTATTGAATTTTATCCGCAGGAAGGAAAATATTTTGCAGACGGACATAGAAAATGCAATTTTTCCATTGTGCCAAAGAAAAAAGAAAAAGAGAAAAAAAGGTGTCCAAGATGCGGGAAAACACTGACTCAAGGAGTTTTAAATAGAATCCATAAACTCTCAGATAGAAGCCATGTTGAAGATTATCCTGATGTGGTAAACTCAAAGCATCTCGTCCCGTTAGATGATATTATTTCAAAAGTTGTCGGGATAGGCAAAAAAAGCAAGACAGTTAGAGAAATATATAACAAACTCGTACGAGAATTAAAAAGCGAATTTAATATTCTGCTCGATGCAAAAAGAAATGATATCAAAGAAGCGGCAGATGAAAGTATAGCAGAAGCCATAATAAATGTGCGAAAAGGAAAAGTGAAAATAACCCCAGGTTATGACGGTGTTTTCGGAAAAATAGATATTCTTCGATAAATTGCGTAAAGGTGATTCAAAAAGGAGAAAAGAATGAAACAATTAATGGGAGAAAAAATTGCAGAATATGATTACAATTACAGATACAAAGAAACATATATATGGCATAAAATCGAAGAATTTTACGACGAAGCAAAAAAAATAAGGTTTGTCCTTTTAAAAAAAGAAACGCGCAAAGGTGAATATTTTGTTAAACTGCCATCAAGCATTTGGGTTACCTGCCCCGGCTATCCTCCCCTTTCTACTGATTCAGCATTGCAGAATCTACCCGGTAAAAAACAAACACTTTTTTTTGCTGGATTGCCGACAGTCCAAAGCCAAGAGCATATAAAAATATTTGATAATTTTCTAAGTGAAAAACTCAAGCCCTTTGGTATAGATTATGAAAAAAGCTCAAAAGAATTGAAGAAGAGGACTCTTTCACGAAATATCAGTATTACAGGTTTTTTACATTTTAAAAAGGATATCCTCGATGAAGATTTTGCCCCCCAGATACTTGATATAGTATGTGCCGCATACGGAAAAGTCATACAATCTTCTCCCTATGAATGCCCTGTCAATGAATGGCGAGAAAGAATCATAGAGAAGCAGGCAATAAATGAATACTATCTTTTCAAAAAAGATGGATTTGATGTCCCGCTTTCAGGGCAACGCGCCTTTTTCACGATGCTTATGGATGAGCGTGAATTACCTGATAGAGAAGAAAACTGAATCCGATTATTTTATACTTTTTTTATTGCATTGCTTCATTGAATCATTTTACAATTTTCATATGAATTACCACCTTTAAAAGGAGGGTATTGATATGGATGAAAATGCAGTCAAATCTTCCTCCCGCCCCCTTCCAATAACAATTATAGCTATTCTTTTTATCGTATGGGGACTTATGGTTTTTGCTGATTTCACAGGAATTATGACTCCTAAAATGGATGGGAAAGCGGTCAATGTAATTCTGGGCTTCAGAATTTTTGGCATCTATGCAAAAATTATGGATGCCATTCAGCTTACCCTAATCGTGCTTATGATTTATGGGCTTTTCACAATGAAAAAGCTCTTTGGCTTTTTCCTCACATTTGCCTATATGGTTTATGCTGTCGTAAGCACGCATTCATGGGCGCTGATGGCGGGCACTGAAGTCTCAAAGCGCGCAAAGCTTAGTTATGACATTTTTGGTATAATTGCAGCAGGAATCATTTGCATCATTCTTTATATCAACAAAGAAAAGTTTTCATAAAGAATCAATTTTCTTCAGACATCTCGAGAAATCTTTCTGCATCGAGGGCTGCCATACATCCACTGCCTGCGGCTGTTACTGCTTGGCGATAGGTATGGTCTTGCACATCTCCTGCGGCAAATATGCCTTTGACGGAAGTGGATGTGCCGTTTCTAACAACAACATATCCTGCTTTATCAAGCTCAATCTTTCCTTTCCATACCGCTGTATTTGGAATATGGCCTATGGCGATAAAGACACCATCACATCTGATTTCGGAAACGGAATTGGTCTTTACATTCTTCACTCTAACAGCTTTCACACCAGATTGCTTTTCTCCTAAAATATCCTCAACAACGGAATCCCATATAAAAGAAATCTTTTCATTCTTAAAAGCCTTATCCTGCATTATCTTGCTGGCACGCAATTTATCTCTTCTATGAATGACATAGACCTTCTTTGCAAATTTTGTCAGCACAAGAGCTTCCTCCAAGGCAGAATCTCCACCGCCAACAACAACTACTTCTTTATCTCTGTAAAAAAATGCATCACAGGTAGCGCAGGTAGAAACACCATATCCCAAAAGCTCCTTTTCAGAGTCCAGTCCCAAGAAACGAGCTGAAGCGCCAGAAGCAATTATTACCGTCTCTGCATAAATTGTCATATCTTCAGCAAAGACCTTAAAGGGCCTTTGGTTTATATCTATATCAGTCATTTCCTTATTTATGAATTCTGCTCCAAATCTTTCTGCCTGCTTTTTCATAATCTCCACAAGCTCTGGTCCCATAATGCCTTCCACAAAGCCGGGATAATTTTCGACTTCAGTAGTCGTTGTCAACTGCCCTCCGGGTTCTCTGCCAGTAAGGACAATGGGACTGAGATTGCCTCGCCCGCAATATATTGCCGCTGTAAGACCTGCAGGTCCTGAGCCCACAATCAAAACCTTTGTTTTACGCTCTCCGCCTGCTTTTCTTTCGATACCAAGAATCTTGTCTAATTCTCCTTTTGAATCAAGTTCAGAAAGGTCATCAAATCCTCCTATATGTTTCCCATCGATAAAGATTTGAGGCAAAGTGGTTCTTCCGCTTCTCTCTTTCATTTCCTCTTCTAAAGCATCATCATTGGTTACATTGAGCTCTTTATATGACACACCTTTCGATTCAATCAGTTCTTTTGCTTTTTTACAGTATGGACAGTTATCAAGTGTATAAATTACTATATCAGGCATTCTTCTTTTCTCCTCTTCTCTTCTTCAATTTTCTCCTTTATTCTGTCAAGGACTCCATTGACAAATTTTCCTGAATTTTGAGCGCCGTATTTCTTAGCAATTTCTATTGCCTCATTTATGCTCACATTAAAATCAATGTCGTCAAAGTAGAGAAACTCTGCCACAGCGATTCTAAGAATATTTTTATCTATCGATGACAATCTATCAAACTTCCAATTTTTAAGAGACGATGATATCAATGGGTCGATTTCAGAGAAATTTTGAAAGACTGTAAAAACTATTTTTTCAGTAAATTCTTTTCCCTTTCCTGAAAAATCTGGCCTGAAACTTTGCCAGAATTTTTCCAAATCGGCATTTACTTCCTTAGGAAAGTCAACTTCTTTCAATGAATTATACTTGTAGAGAAACTGTAAGGCAAGTTCTCTTGCTTCCCGTCTTAATCCCATAAATCAACCTAAAGCTGTTTTAGGAGGTTTGCCATTTCTATGGCAGATAGTGCTGCATCACGGCCTTTATTCCCCAATTTTGTACCTGCTCTTTCGATTGATTGCTCAAGCGTATCGGCAGTAAGAACTCCGAAGGCAACAGGAATGCCTGATTCAAGCTGTATCTGCGCCAATCCCTTTGTAACCTCAGCTGCAATATAATCAAAATGTGGAGTTTGTCCTCTAATAAGCGAACCCAAACAGATCAAGGCATCGTATTTTCCGCTGTTAGCCATCTTCTTTGCAAGCAATGGAATTTCAAAGGAACCAGGGACACGAGCAACTGAAATGTTTTGACTTATAGCGCCGTTGCGAAGCAGTGCATCCATAGCTCCCTGAAGAAGTTTTTCAGTAATGAATTCATTAAACCGGCTTACAACGATTCCAAATTTCATACCGGTAGCATTGAAATTACCTTCATAATAAGTGGCAGTCATAACAATATCTCCGCTAATTATTTTATTTTATTCAAAATATGTCCTAACTTTTCCTGTTTTGTTTTGAGATACTTTATATTCGAATCATTTGCAGGTATTTCAATTGGCACTCTTTCAACGACATCTAAACCATAACCTTTGATTCCCACTATCTTTCGAGGGTTGTTTGTCATCAACCTGATTTTTTTAATCCCAAGATTAGCCAAGATTTGAGCACCTATCCCATATTCTCTCAAATCGGCTTTAAAACCGAGTTTTTCGTTTGCTTCAACAGTATCAAACCCCTTATCCTGCAATTCGTATGCTTTAAGTTTATTGAGAAGGCCAATCCCTCTTCCTTCCTGATATAGGTAGAGGACAACTCCTTTGCCCTCTGATTCAATTCTTTGCATTGCTGTGTGAAGCTGTTCACCGCAGTCGCATCTCTTCGAGCCAAAAACATCTCCTGTAAGGCACATAGAATGGACTCTTACAAGAATTTCACTTCCATCAGCCACATCCCCTTTAATCAGCGCCACATGGGAGTGATTATCAACAATGCTTCTAAAACCAATAGCTCTAAATGTGCCATAAGGAGTTGGAATAATAGTATCTGCCTCTCTTACTACGAGTGATTCTTTACGGAAGCGGTATTCAATTAAATCCTTTATTGTGACTATCTTTAAATTATGCTTCTTTGCAAATTTCATAAGTTTTGGAATCCTTGCCATCGTCCCGTCATCATCCATTATCTCACAAATCACACCAGCAGGGATTAGACCTGCAAGGCGAGCAAGGTCAACTGCTCCTTCTGTTTGTCCAGTTCGCTGTAAAACCCCTCCTGCAGCAGCACGCAGGGGGAAAACATGTCCCGGACGGGCTAAATCCTCTGGTTTTGCATCAGGCTTTATTGCTGTAAGGATAGTTGTCGCCCTGTCTTTCGCTGAAATACCTGTTGTAATCCCTTTTTTAGCTTCGATTGACACAGTAAAAGCAGTTTGAAAATTATTTGTGTTGTCAGATACCATCAATGGAAGGTCGAGTTTATCGCATTGTTCAGCAGTCATTGGAAGGCAAATCAAACCGCGCCCATATTTTGCCATAAAATTTATAGCTTCAGGCGTCACCTTTTCAGCCGCCATCGTAAGATCGCCCTCATTCTCTCTATCCTCATCATCGCAGAGGATTACCATTTTTCCTTCTTTTATATCCTTGATGGCATCTTCTATGGAGTCAAATTTATAATCTTCCCTTCTTTTTCGTGGACTCATAATCTCAAATTCTCTCCAGTAATGTTTTAATCTGTAAACCCAGCATTTTTCAACAATTCAAAAGAGATTGTATCCCTTTTATCAGACAATTTATATTCTGCAATTGCACGCCTTACATATTTTCCCAACATATCTGTTTCAATGTTGACAGCCTCCCCTATACCTTTATATTGGAGAATGGTATTCTCAAATGTATGGGGAATCACTGCTACGGAAAATGAATTCTCATCTAATTCAGCAATTGTCAAGCTTATTCCATCTACTGCCACAGAGCCTTTTTTAACCATTTCATTCAATAATTTTTTATCTGTTTCTATCTTTATTATTCCACCATTTGCCGTCAAATCGTAAAATTTGATAAAGCCCTTTCCATCGATATGTCCTGAAACAAAATGTCCTCCGATTCTTCCACCAAATGCAAGTGCCCGCTCGATATTCACCCAACTGCCCGTCCTTTTCTCTGAAAGAGTTGTAAGCGATAATGTTTCAGGAGAAATATCAGCACTGAATCCTTCGTGAGAAAAGGATTTAACAGTCAGGCAAACTCCGTCGACAGCTATGCTTTCACCAATTTCAAATCCTTTATCTGCAGGTTTATAGGAAATCGTTATCTCTGCATTTTCTCCAACTCTTCTAAAATCCTTTACTTTACAAACACTCTCTATTATTCCGGTAAACAAAGGTATTTCTCCTTTAGTGAAGGCGTTAGATTATTATTGTATTTCTCTAAATTAATCCTATTTATTGCGGAAAGAATTAAAATAAAGCTTTCATTTGAATGTAATCAATAATAAAGAAAGGACAATTTGTCAATAATTATCAGATAGTAAAGAATTCCAAAATCGATATACCAACTATAAATTTAAAAGATGATATTATTTTTTCGAGATATTGTTTTTTCTACTTGAATTTCTAACTAAAAATAGGTTAATAGTAGAAATCATTTCTTCGGGGCGTAGCGCAGTCTGGCTAGCGCACCTGCCTTGGGAGCAGGGGGTCGGAGGTTCAAATCCTCTCGCCCCGATTTTTCTTATTTTCTTTTCTGCCAAAAAAGAATTTTTAACCACCTTTTGATACCAAGATGCAAATAGAGAAACTAAAAAGCAGCAAAGTTGAAAACTATCGATTGAATAATTGGTAAAGTCGACAAATTGACAAAAGTTTCTATTTTGGCAGATTCAACTTTGTGGCAGGGTCTCCAAAAAGGAGTATATCATTAATATTGTCCACTGATATCTTGCCATAAGAGTTTTTCTTAGCCTCATTGAAAATAACCCCGGCAACCTTTTCGCCATTTCCGTCAAACAATAACTCAACAAATTCTTTGCCAAAGATTTCTGATTCCCAATTGTATCCTGCCCCTGAAGGCGCAATAAATGAAACAGCACCATTATCCTTTACGGTTATCATCTCTTCTGCCAAACATTCTGTATCAGGAGAGGCGAAGAAACCATTAAAACAGTCGAGCGTAAGAATAAGAGGAAGTTTATCACTGTTTGAAAGAGACAATATAGTTTTTACCGAAAATAATGTACCATTTTTCCCACTTGCAGACTCGCTTTCTCTGACAGCGGCCCACTCCTCCAAAGAGCCATGCCCAACAAAGTTGCACATAATAGCGCCCTTATTAATCTCATCAATCAGGTCTGATTGTGCTGTTTCAATATCAACCTTATTATTACTATTTGTATAATCATCAAGATATACTTTAGAAATTGTATATGTAATTGGAAGAAGCGAGGCAATTTGGTTGGATGTTTCAGTAAAATTTCCTGCGGAGGAGTCATATTTATCTGCCACAAAAATGACATTTTGATTCCAGTTGCCGGAAGCAGGAGATGTTTCATAAGCTATTATTTTTGCAATGGCATTATCGATTTCTTCCTGAGTTTTTGCAGGGATTCTGCCTATCGCCATATCAGGCAATTCATCATCGCCGTCAACAGATACAAACCAGTTATCACTTGGTGTTGGTCCAAAAGTAGAAGTATAGACAAGTTTCGTGGGAACATAGTTTTTAGTGCCACTTTTTTCAAAATCCTTATAATCAAAATTGGCATCTCCAATTATCAGAACATAAAAAGGTTTTGGAACCCAATTTTCATAAGCAAATTTCAGAAAATCCCTTATTGCCTGAGGGTCAAAAAGCCCATAGCTGAATTCATCATAGATATCTTGTACATCAACTATTTTAACAATCATTCCCTCCTTTTTTCTGTAATCAGCCAAAGCTTTTGATGATTTTTTAAATTTTTTGTGCGTTATTATGATGTAATCAGCGCCTTTAGGAGTTGATTTAAGATTTGAATTCCTATCAGATAAAATGGTAGAGGGTTTTCTAAATCCTTTTTTTGCATTTTCAAAATAAGTCTTATCTGAAGAAACTGTATCTGCAAAGGAAAATGAATAAGTTCCATCACTGTTTTTTACTTTGTTGGCTTTAATTTTCACTGGATTTCGTGGATCTGTAATGTCAAAAAGAAAAACAGATTTCTTATCAAAACCATCAATATTGAACTTATGCTTCCCTGTTTTGGAGAATGAAAATTTTATTGTATTATCAATTGCGGTAAATTTTTTGTTTATCGATAGATCAAACCAATTAAGATGAACTGCATCGTATTTTGCACCTTGATCTGAAATTTCTTCAACTGATAGAGTATTTGAGATTGCGCTGAGAAAACCTGCATCAAATGTTGTAGTTATAATCTTCTCATTTTCTCCATCCCAAAGAAATTCATCGATTAGATTACCATTTAAATATAGCTTTGTATGATGATCAGTTGTAATTGACGAATCTGTTGTGACGCCAAGAAGAGCAACCGTAGCTGTTACAACTTGTGAGCCAGCATGATAAAGTCCTTCAAGGTCAAAATCAACACTTTTTGTCCCATTACCTTGTGAAGAAGCCAATATGTAATCGCCCCACATCCAATGGTCCTTGCCTTCTTCACGAGGAACGGTTTGAACCCATTTATTATTCTTTTCAAAATGCAGAGTTTCATTAAAAAAGATTGGCGATGAGGATATATCGTTTACAGCTTTGCCATTGTAAGAAGCAATTCTTTTACCTTTTGCACCACCCCATAAAAGCCAATAAACATTTTCATCTGAATATTCGTTCTGATTTTTTTCAGCATAAAAGACAATAGAATTTGATTTTTTAAGATACTTCTTCTTTTTCCCTAAAATTGAAATAGCGCATTCACTTCCTTTATTGAAAAGTTTAAGGGTGGAAGTCTTAATCTTTGTGGGCTTAAAACCGGCTTTTTTGATATCCTTATAAGTAATCTTATAAATTCCCTCATCGGTAGTTGTTATCTTTAAAGTTTTTTTCGCTTTTTTAAAACTGGCAATCTGTACCTCTCTCTTTTTATTACCGACTTTTCTAAAAGATGCTTCTTGAGATGATTCTTTTCTGAGTTTGACTCGTACTCTAATTTTTGAGAAAAATCTTATCTCTTTTGAAAATGGATTGAATTGAATGGGATAAAAAATAATCTGTGTAAAACTCTCTCCCCTTATTATCCCCGATTCGCCCTTTTCAAAAAGCATCCCCGGGAAAAATGAATCGGAAGCGTAAGCTTCCCTGTTTTCAGAATAGACATCTCTTGTGTAGAGTTTTCCGTCCTTTACGGTTACTTCTTTTGACGGCGAAGGCAGAAGGTTGAATTCTGAAATAGTTTTCGATTCACTGCCGACAACTTCGATTCCCGCAATATTCTGCGCCGATATATCAAGAAGAGCAACAACCTTCGGCATCATGGGAAAGCCGGGTTTATTTAGAAATCCCGCGCCTTCAAGAGAAATCCTGTCGTAGGTTTTTCCATCGATATTTACTTCCTGCTTTTTGAAAGAAGGATAGTTTACATCAATGTCTATTATATCTTCATCACTTGATATAGTTATATTTACTCCTGCCTGCAATAATTGAGGTAAGAACGCAAGCACAAGAGCAAAGACAATGGTTTTAAAAAATTCCCTCATCTTTTTGAACTTTGTCTCCATATACCATAAAGACAGGCGACTTTGTCTGGCTTTTTACCAACATCTTTTATAAAATATCAAAAACTAATTCAATAGACGAAAAGAAGACAATCAACCTTTCAAAAAATCTATAATTAATCGTGATTTCTGCTCTTTAAGTAGCCAAACCCCACCAGACCGAAACCCAGAAGAATCATCGTTGATGGCTCAGGTATGGGAACAGCGGGATTGATTTTGAGAGTCCAGTTATCTATTCCCGCATCTATGGTGTAACTTCCAAAAGTAGTGGTATTTGCCCTGAAAAAACCAAATGATATTATACTGCCTGTTGCGGAAAAATCAGGATGGTCATTGTTATCATAAAGTGTATGGAAATCCTGTTCGCCAAGAGAAAGAAGAGATTGATGCGTCCATACGCTTTGATTGGAATAAAGCTGAGCAGAATAATAATATTTGCCGTTTTGAAAAAGAGCAGGACCTGTTGCCTCTCCATCACCGAAACCGGTAAACATAATGGAGTCTTCAGAATAATCTATTGAACCTATGGCGCCCTCTGTGGAAGGGTCATAATCAGCACCGTTTCTAATATGATAACCGAAAACAGAAGAACCGGGACCATAGTTCACTGAATTTATTATTTCCCTGAATTCGCCGGGATTTCCTCCTGTTGCAACCTGCATTGCAGTGACCGTCCCGCCACCTGCTTTAGTCTGAATGGTCAGCGACCAATCGGAATCGTTGAATGTGCTGTCATAAAAAACAAGGGCAGAAGCAGTGCATGTCATTACAAAAAAAGTCAGCAATATCGTAAATACTGAAATCATTTTTTTCATTTCGCCTACCTTCTAAATACTGATTAAAGATAATTTTGAACAAAATCACCGGCAAATTCTGAAATATCATCAAAATATTTTTGCCGGGAGATTAACGATGGCTCAAAAAATCAACTGCCTTGAATGAAACATTGTGGAATGAGGCATTGGCTTTGATTTGGCCCTACACCTAAATCATTCTTGCATGTGCCAAGGATTGCCTCTTCCGGAATTATTTTTACTTTAATAATCTTAGGTGATGTATATTTTTTCTTTTTCATATTTTTATCTCCTTAATATTATTATACATTTTTTTTCTAAATTTACAATTATCTTTTCTTTTTCTTCTTTTTAAATGATTTTTTCGATATTTTGATCTTATTTCCATTGTGAACTGTGCTATTC
>RFHX01000170.1 GCA_003695725.1 Candidatus Schekmanbacteria bacterium | reverse complement strand
ACAGGAAGAGGTGTGCAGTATGCACTGAGAGAATTTTTTCGTCATAAAGGCGAAGTTAAAAAAGCAAAGCTCACTCAAAGTCTTGAAGGCAAAAAAGTTATAATTCAGGGGCTAGGAAATGTCGGATACCATGCCGCAAAATTTCTCTCTGAAGAAGACGGTGTTAAAATCATTGCAATAATAGAAAGAGATGGGGCTCTCATAAATGAAAAAGGGCTCAATGTTGAATCCGTTTATCGCTATATGGTGAAAAAGAAAACCATAAGAGGTTATAAAGACGCCAAATACCAGAGTAATGGCGCAAAATGCCTTGAAATGAAATGTGATATACTTATACCTGCGGCAATGCAGGGACAAATTAGAAGAGACAATGCCAACAGAATAAAGGCAAATCTAATTGTCGAAGCCGCAAATGGTCCTACGACTTATGAAGCAGATTTAATACTTAGAAAAAAAGGGATTGTTGTACTTCCAGATGCCTATGTGAATGCCGGTGGCGTTACTGTTTCATATTTTGAGTGGCTTAGGAATCTCTCCCATATCAGATTTGGCAGATTAGAAAGAAGATACGAAGAATTGAGAAGTACTCAATACTCTCAAGTTTTAGAAAAATTAACAGGTAAAAGAATGGATAACGAAACAAAAAAGATTCTTATTCACGGGGCAGAAGAGATTGACCTTGTAAGGTCGGGGCTTGACGATACTATGAGACTGGCTTTTCAAGAAATTAAAGAAATGAAAGATAAAAACAAAAAAATTACAAACTATAGAACTGCAGCTTATGTAATTGCGCTTCAAAAGATAGCACGGTCTTATTTGGACCTTGGGATTTATTAGCTTTTATTTATATATCTTAAAATATAGTCTTAATACCTTGTCAAAAGAGTTATTTTCTTATATACATTTTTTACATAAATTTATTTGACAAATCGATGCCAATGCTATAAAAAGAGCGCTCATTTTAGGAGAATTCGAATGGCTACAACAAAAGATAACATTACTGAAGAAAAATACTCAAAAAATCTTCCGGATTTTTCTCCGGGTGATACTTTACGAGTTTCCTTTAAAATCAAAGAAGGCGAAAAAGAGAGAATTCAAACATTTGAAGGTACTCTTATTGCAATAAAAAGAAGAGGACATAGGACAACGATAACAGTGAGGAAAGTATCTAATGGCATAGGTGTTGAAAGAATTTTTCCTTTATATTCACCTCTTCTTGAGAAAATCAAAGTTGTAAAAAGAGGAGTTGTCAGAAGAGCTAAGCTTTATTATCTTAGAGAAAGAAGAGGAAAAGCCGCTAGGATCAAAGAGAAAAAATAATCTTTCCCATCAGTCCTTATGGACCAATTCGAAAAAGAAGCATTTGCCAACGGTTTTAAATATATTGCTGGAATCGATGAAGCAGGCAGAGGGCCTTTGGCAGGGCCGGTAGTAGCATCGGCAGTAATATTCGATGTAAATAAGATCCCTTCAGGATTAAATGACTCCAAAAAACTTTCACCAAAAAAAAGAGAAGAACTATACAGCAAAATAATTGAATTTGCCCTCGCATACTCTATCTCTTATGTTTCTGAAAAAATCATTGATGAAATAAATATAAGAGAGGCATCAAAACTTGCAATGAGCAAGGCAGTTGAAGGTTTAGATTATGAAGTTGATTACTTATTAATCGATGGAAATATGAAGATAGACTCAAAAATCCAACAAAAAGCAATAATAAAGGGAGACAGCCGAAGTTATTCTATAGCTGCAGCTTCAATTCTCGCAAAGGTATATAGAGACAATTTAATGTCAGAGTATCATTTATTATATCCACAATACGGCTTTGATAGGCATAAGGGATATCCAACAAAGGAGCATATTGAGAATATCAAAAAATTCGGTCCTTCTCCAATCCACAGAAAAACATTCAGGTATGTAAAAGATTTTATTGCGATTTAGTAATTGAATATTTTTCCATCCTGTACATAAGTGTAGGACGCGATATCTTAAGAAAACGGGCGGTAGCCGCCTGATTCCAATTATTTTTTTCTAATGCTTGAATAATAATTTCCTTTTCAACTTCATCAAGAGAAATACCTGATTCAGGAAAATCGATTTTGAATTGTCTTTGATTCATATTGAATTTTCTTATCTCATATGGAAGGTCTTCAGGAGTCACAAGATTGTCTGTTTTAACAATTGCCATTCTCTCGATGAGATTTTCAAGTTCTCTTACATTACCCTTCCAGTCATAATTTATAAGTATTTGCATTGCTTCATCAGAAAAGTTCAACCTTCTTGCATTTTCTTTTATCTTCTTAAAATGTTCTATCAATAGTGGAATATCTTCCCTTCTCTCCCGAAGAGGCGGCACTTTCACAGGCACGACACAGAGTCTATAATAAAGGTCCTCTCTAAATTCATTTTTTTCAACCATTTCCTTTAAATTTCTATTCGTTGCAGCAACGACTCTTACATCCACCTCTATCTCATTGTCGCTTCCAATTTTGTCAATGCATTTCTCCTGCAATACTCGTAAAATTTTTGCTTGAAGGTTTGGTTTTAAATCGCCTACTTCATCGAGAAAGATTGTTCCGCCATCAGCGCTTTCAAACTTCCCCTTTCTATCGTGCATTGCTCCTGTAAAAGCGCCCTTGGAATGACCAAAAAGTTCACTTTCCATAAGCTCATCCGGAATCGCTGCACAATTGACAGTTACAAAGGGCGCATTTTTTCTGGCGCTGTTATAATGTATAGCTTTGGCAAAAAGTTCTTTACCTGTCCCGCTCTCTCCTTCTATCAATACTGTCGATTCGGTTTGTGCAATACGTTTCAAAAGTTCGATTATTTTTTTCATTATTTCGCTTTTATGAACAATTAAATCAAAACTGAATTTTTCATAGAGCTCCTTTTTGAGACGAAGATTTTCTCCCTTAAGCTCTTTAAACTCGAAAGCCCTTTTAACAACAATAGCTAACTCGTCACGATTAAATGGTTTGGTAATATAATCAAATGCTCCTTCTTTTAAAGCACTTACCGCTTGCTCAATTGTACCAAAAGCAGTAATCATTATTATTGGAATGCTATTATCAATCTTTTTTATTCTTCTTAATACTTCCATCCCATCAATATCCGGAAGCCTCAAGTCAGTTACAACAACATCTATTTTATTGGAGTCAAAAGCAGATACGCCTGAAACTCCATCAGATTTTGCCACAACTTCAAACCCTTCATTCTTCAAGTTATGGGCAATTACTTTCCTCAAGTTATTATCATCATCGATTAACAAAATTTTATTTCTCTTAGCCATCCCTTATCCATATCTTTTATTGTGGAATCATTACAACAAAATAAGTTCCTTTCCCCTTTTTAGAAAAAACTTCAATTGCTCCATTATGGCTGATTATAATTCTTTTTGTTATTGCAAGACCCAAGCCAGTACCGTTTTCCTTTTTTGTAAAAAAAGGGTTAAATATTTTATCAATGTCTTCTTCTGAAATTCCTTCTCCAGTATCTCCAAAAATCACTGAAATAAATTCACCTTCCATATCTTTGCCTATAGAATATTTAATATCAAATTCATCATCAGCAAAGTGCCTCCTCCCCTTCAATGTATGGATTGTAAGAATTCCCCCTTCCTTCATTGCTTGAACTGAATTTAATAGAATATTCAAGAATGCCTGTTTTATCTGCTCTGCATCACCATCAATGGGGTTTATAGTATCATCCAATGAAAGATCAAATGTGATATTCTTTTTTACACTTCCAAGTTCTACAAGAGATTTTATGTCTTCTACTGCCTCATTGATGTTAAACTTTCCAATAACAGGTTTTGTAGTCTTTGCAAAGGAAAGAAAATCATTGATTACTCGGTTTAGTCTGTTAGCTTCAGTTACTATAATTTGGAAAAATTCATATTTTTTGTCCTCTTGATGAATATCTTCGCTGAGAATTTCAACGCTTCCAAGTATCGAACCAAGAGGATTCCTAATCTCATGTGCTAAACTTGCCGCCAATTCCCCCATTGTAGAGAAGCGGTCAGCCCTTAAAAGCTGCTGCTCTTTCTCGAAAATTTCCTGCGCTTGAATGTGGAGTTTATCATAGGATTCTGCAAGCTCTCTACTGACTTCTTCAGCTTTAATTCTTTGCTCCTTTTCTTTGTCTGCCATCACACCTGTCACGATACCAATAACTATATACATTATGATTTCAAGATATTGGTCAAGTCTTACGAGACCAGTTGCGCCCCATTGAAAAAAAACATGAGGTGCATAAAGAAGAGCTGACAAGAAAGAAACTATAACTCCTCCCCGAAAACCAAACCAAAAGGAACCAAGAATTATAGGAATATAATATAATCGCCTGAATATCTCGTGATATCGCTCTAAAACAATGGGTGTAAAATAATGAAGCAGAGTAGCAGTAATAAGGATGCAATT
>RFHX01000169.1 GCA_003695725.1 Candidatus Schekmanbacteria bacterium | reverse complement strand
ACCAGAAGAAGGCGCAAAAACCAGTATTTATGTAGCTACATCTGAAGAGGTCGAAGGAATTAGCGGGGAGTACTTTGAAAAATGTTCGATTAAGGATATTTCTAAGAAATGTAAAGACAAAAAACTTCAGAAAGAATTTTGGGAATTGAGTGAGAGATTAACAGGTCTTGCGTGAGGTTTTTTCAAAGAATTGCTTTTACTGCAAGTATTTGTCGAGTCGATGCCATGAGAGCTATTGAAACAAGAAATAAAACAGTTCTTTTTTTACCTTTGCGCTGTTTCCTATAAACCGAAAATTTGGGTTTATGATGATTCCTGACACAATTGCTTATATAAGCGACTTTGTTTCCCCCATAACAGTCTTTTTCAAGATGCGCTTACTAATTTTGACTTCTATGTCAACAAACTGAAAGATTTTTTTCTTTAGTATTAATTAATGGATGTAGCCTAAAGTCTTCAATTCACGGATTACATTTTTGTTAAGCGAAATTTCTTCTCGTTTTATAACATTGTATTTTTCTCTTAGTTCTTTAGAAGTTTTATCGAATCTGGTAAAAATTCTTTTGGCTTCCTCAACTTTTTCAGGGAAAATATCTGCAATAGAATGTTTTTCTAGAGGGTCATCTGCCAAATTATAAAGTTCTTCTGTTGGCTTATTTTTTTCTACTTTAACAGAGATATATTTAAACCCATTAAAGGTAATTGCTCGTTGGACTCTGAGAGGACTGAATACATTAATAGATATTATTGGCTCCTTATTGTACGAGGTGATATTTGATGAGAGTAAAGGAGAAAGTGATTTGAAAAAATTTTCTTTTTCATATTTTATTCCGCATTGGTCCAATATCGTAGGCATTAGATAAGAGGTGGAAACAGGAATATCAAGGATTTTTTGGGAAATTGAATGAGGCATTTTAATTAAGAGAGGAACTTTTAAAAGTTCATTGTAAACTGTATGGCCATGTTCAAATCCGTTATGTTCCCAAAATTCTTCTCCATGGTCGCTAGTGAAGATAATCAGTGAATTGTCATATAGGTTTAAATTCTTCAAAGCATTAATTAATCTTCCAAAGTTATCATCTACATAAGAGACTTCAGCTTTATAAAGGGTTTTTATCCATTCTTTTTCTTTTTGGTTTGGTTTAAATTTCCCAAACCGTATAGGATCGCGGCTTATTAATGATTCATCCATACTCGGCGGTTTCTTTTTAGCGGTAAGATATTTGTGTGGAGGAGAATAAGGAAGGTGAGGGTCGAAATAATGAAGCCAAAGAAAAAAATCCTTATCTTTGTTTGATTTAAGCCAATTTATAGCCATATCGGTCAATTTTTCGGTTGATGGTTTTGAGATGAATAATTGGGAAAATAATTTCTTTAAAACATCTTTCCCAAAGGAGAATCCATACCATTTAGGGAAAAAATTGTATTCGCTAAATCCTTGTGAAATATTGATAGAGCGGTTAAGAACAGCATTATATCCTAAAGCTGATGTTAAGTACCCCGCCTTTTGCAATCTTTCTGCAAGAGTTTGAAAATTATCTGAAAGTTTTCTGTTGACAGTTGTTACAACATGCACAGAGGGAGGAAATCCGGTCATTATTGAAGCTATAGCAGGTAAAGTCCACGATGCAGATGAAATGGCATTCTCAAATAGAAAAGAGTCTTTTGAAAAATTGTCAATATTTGGAGTTTTCACTTTTGCTTTTCTATTATAACAGGATAGTGCATCAGCCCTGAGAGTGTCATCTATAACCAGAATTATATGCTTTATTTTATGATTGTTGAATGAAGCTGAGTTGTAATATCTATGAATGTTTTCACCTATGAAAGAGATGAAAGTGCCAAAGATATAAGCAAGACATATAAAATATATGGTCTTTTTTAGAAATCCTTCGTTTCTTTTCAGGAAAAATGAAATGGTGATGATGATAACAAATAGATAAAAACAATACTTTATAAGATTATAATAATCATTGTAACGCAAAAGCCAAAGAAAGATTAAAGTTTCCAGAAGAATTACAGTGATTATATAGATACTTTTAGTGCATAGCGATAAAAGCTTTTCATTGGCTACGATTTTTAGAGCTGAATAATAAGTTAAAACAACTACAACTAATGGGCAGAGAAAAAAAATTGCAATTTTTTGCCACAATCCGGTCCCTATTATGAAAGAAAGGTAGTTAGGGAGAGGTGAATATTTGAGAAAAATTATTTCAATCAAAATCCCGAGGGATATAGCGGCAGGAAGTTTTTGTATGTCTTTTTTATTTAGAAACATATTGAAGCATAAAAGAAGAAGGGAATAAGAGATAAAATAACAGATGGATGTAATAATTGTTGGAAAGAGCAAAAAACTCATTGAGTAGAATTCAGATGGTGCCTCCAATAGTGAATCAAGAAGCCCGCAGATGACTGACAATATAAAGGCGACATTTATTATTTCTTTTGAGCAGAATGTATTATTTTTCATTTTCTTTAAAAATACCCAAATAATTTTACATTACAAATTTTCAAAAGTAAAAATAAAGTAAACGACTCAACTGGTAAGATTAAATTTGTGGTATTATCAAAATCTATTTCCTGCAAACGAATATGCAGTTTTGAGGTCTCGGTGAATCAAGAAGTTTTACATTTGTAAATCCTGCTGCAAGAAGCATTCCTTTCGCTTTTTCTATTCCCCACATTGCACCTAATCCGGGGCCGCCTTCAGCAATTGAGACAGGCAGACAATGCATAAGGCTAATTCCATAATAGAGTGAAGAAAGAGGATTGTTGAGGTTATTTTTCAAGTCACTTGAAAATTTGAATTCAATCATAAGAAAGATGCCGTCATTTCTGAGAGCATTCTTTACATTCCTCAATACATCAAGAGGTTTTGCTTGGTCATGGATTGTGTCAAATGCTGTAATTAAATCGAATTTAGGTTTTGATGGCAGTTTAGATACATCCATTACTTCGAAGTTGGAGTTGGAGAGATTCATCTCTTTAGCTTCAATCTTTGCTTTCTCTATTGCATCTTTGGCGATATCGTAACCTTTAAAGAGGGAGTTTGGGTATTTTTTAGCAAGTACATTTGTTGCGTGACCTGTGCCGCATCCTATATCGAGGACATTAATCCCTTTTTTCAGTCTATTTTTCAGCCCCTCAACGGCTCCTATGAAGCCGTCATTGAGGAGCTCATCAAATATTCTTCTCCATACATCATCCATACAGTCTGTGAATTCAGGGCGAAAATCTGAATAAGGAATTCCTCCTCCCTCTTTAAAGCATCTTATTAGTTTAGGAAGTAGTTTCCCAAAACTATTGAGCATTTTGCTATGAGGACAAAGGTTTTTTGCTTTTTCTCCTGTGAGAAATGAAGCACGATTTTGTGGCAAGCTATATGTTTTAGCCTCAGAATTGTAATGAAATATCTCTGCTGCAGCCATTGCATTAAGCCATTCTTGGAGATATCTTTTAGATAAACCGAGGCGAGTACTTAATTCTTCAACTGTGAAATCACCTTTTGCCGCTTCTTCAAATAACCCTGTTTCATAACCGATCTGAATTAAATTTGTCAAAACAGCGCCTGTGTATATAGAAAGAATTTTAAATTGAAAATCTTCCTTTGATCTATCTTTTGGCATTAAATAATCTTATCCTTCAGCAACAATCCTTTTGGCTGTTTCAAATATCTTATCGAGTTCTTCCTTTTTTTGATTTATATCGCCTACATCCCTGACATCTGTGACATGAAGTTTAGCTACAATATTCATCATATATATTTCTGCGATATTATGCTCAAAGGCTTTGAATGCCAAATCGGCAACTTGAGGTATTTTGAAATCATGAACTATTCCTATGACTGCCTTTTTACCTTTGACTGGATTGCTGAGAATATTATATGATTCAGGAATTCCGGGTTCGCCAGTAATTTCTACTTCCCAGAATGGGAGACATCGTTCAAGGAACCTTGCCATAATAGCTGAGTATATGGCGCAGTAGAGAGGAGAAGTAAAAAGCATAACATCAGCTGAAATCATTTCAGGAATGATTATATCCATGTCATCTCTGTGAATTTTGCATCTGTTTTCTGGACCAAGCATACAGTTTCTAAAACATCCTTGGCATTGTCTTATATCAAGTTCTGCAAGAAAAAATTTTTTAATTTCAGCTCCAACGGATTCTGCACCTTTTAAAAATGTGTCTGTCATAACATCACTGTTGCCGCCTTTGCGGGGACTGCCACAAAAACCAAGAACTTTCATTTCTTTTAATCTCCTTATCTATTAAGTTGTATTGAAATGACTGATTGAAATATTATTAGATTCTTTTTACCTTTTTCTGGAAAGTGGTCAAGAGATATTCTTTTTTAGATTGTCGAAAGAAGGGAGAGGTTATGTTTGATATAACTTTGTAATTTTATGACAAAAAAAAGGAGGGGTTTCCCCCTCCTTTCTGAAAGTCCTTCACTTTAGCTGCCTTGAATATGGCAGTTGTTGCAAAGGTCTCTTACATTTGTACCATCACCGTCTTCTGTGATTGTTGAAGTTCCTGCCTGATATATAAGTCCAAAGCTGTTCCCATTTCCATGAGCTCTATGGCAGGTTAAACAGGTTGGTGTTTCATTTCCATCATAAGCACCTGCCGTCCATGAACCATCAGGGTCCATAACTCTTACAGGATTGTTGATGGAATTCAGCTGGTCAAGACTTGAATGTCCGCCTCCAATGTCGCCTATATCAACACCTGCCGCAGGATGGCGAATAAAAGCTCCATTTGCAATACTTCCGCCAATTTCAGCGCCTCCAACATCACCATGGAGATTGGTATGACATTTTTTGCAAAATTCAGCAATGCCGGATTTGCTCGAATTAGGTTCGTTAAGGTTGACACCTGCAATCGTTCTCACACCTACGCCTGCTTCGAAAATGTCTCTTGACAAGTCATTTGTACCTGCTGCATAACTTACACCTAATGTAGGTGTTGCACCACCTGCAACAGGAGAGAGATTTCTGTAATTGTCAATATTGGTATTACCGCCAACATCTCCTACATTAAAATCAGCACCATGATGTTGATGACAATCAGCACAGGATAATCCATTGCTGTTGCTCCAAGTTCCGCCGGGGGCTGTATCGGTGCTGCCTATCGTATGTCCCATATATTCTGCATAGGGACCGGTACCGCCAACTTTATTGAGAGCACCGGCAGACCTTTGAGTTGAACCGGTATCATTAGTTCCCATCACATCAGGACCAACACCATTGTCATGGCATGAGAGACATAGGTCATTTGTTGAGCCACCTGCTTTTAACAAATGTTCGGCAGGAGTATAACTATATCCCCCACTTGTTGATCCATAATCGTGAGCTGTGCTTGCATGCATTGTGTGGCACTGATTACATACAAGACTTGCACCATCATGGTAGTCTCCTGCGTAAACTACAGCGCCCAATCCGATTACCAGCATTACTGAAAGCAACAAGACAATTAACCTCTTCATGGCAATTCCTCCTATTTATAGTTTTCAAAACAACTTAATAAAAGAAACAAATTTTCTTTTTCATTTATCGAACTGCGATAAAATGAATTTAAGGCAAATAATAGAATAAGAAATAATATATATCTATTATCTTTATTCATTTTCTCATCCTCTGCAAATCATATATTGCATTAATT
>RFHX01000168.1 GCA_003695725.1 Candidatus Schekmanbacteria bacterium | reverse complement strand
TAAAACAAAAAGGGCTAAATTAATTTGTTGTGTTTAGAGCTGTGAATATATTATTGCATCTCTAAAAAACTTCTCTTGGAGAAAATCTTTCCCTATTAGCTATATTGATGGCATTTTAAAATTATCGTATA
Source organism: Candidatus Schekmanbacteria bacterium (assembly GCA_003695725.1). NCBI lineage: Bacteria > Candidatus Schekmaniibacteriota > Candidatus Schekmanbacteria bacterium. The sequence continues at coordinate 15,061 of RFHX01000168.1, read as the reverse complement.
TTGATTCATGTCATTTAAATAATCAATATATATCCATGTATCACTATCAATTTTCAGAATAACCTCCCTCTTGACATAAGCTGAAAAATCATTTCTTATAAAAAACAATTTCGTAAAAATTAAAAACAGGAGGCCTGTCTTGATAGAACCTAAAATTAAAGAGAAAATTCCCCTCAAAGGTATGCGCGCCCGCATTGCTAAAAAAATGACTCAAAGCTGGACTAGTGCACCTCGTGTTGCAGAAATAGTCCTAATCAATATGGAAGAAGCTAAAAAATGTGCAGATTCAAAAAAGTCTGAAGGTGTGACAATAAACGACCTTATTATTCGCTCCTGCGCATTGGCACTGAAAGAATTTCCAATTCTTAATTCAGCAGTAATCGGAGAAGAAATTCTTGTCTTTGATAATGTAAATATTGCTTTTGCAGTTGCCCTCGATGATGGATTGATTACTCCTGTGATTCCTGAAGCTGATACTCTAAGTTTGCCAGATGTTGCCGCAAAAAGGGCGGAGGTAGTTGAGAGAGTCCGCAATGGAGAAAGAACTCCCGACCTACTTACAGGAGGTACTTTTACGATTACTAATCTTGGTGGTGCTGGGATTGAGCTTTTTACACCAATTATAAATTTCCCGCAGTGCGCAATATTAGGAGTAGGCAAAGCAATCAGGCGTCCTGTCGTTGATGGAGAGGGAAATATTGTTTCACAGCTCAATATGTATGCTTCTTTGGTTTTTGACCACCGCATTGTGGACGGTTTGCCGGCGGCAAAATGTTTAGGAAGAATAAAGGAATTGTTGGAAAATCCCAGTGCTATAGGATAGAAAATTCCTTTTCTATTACATAATGTCAATGAGATTTTTAAGTGAAGGGTTTTAATTATGAAAAATATATTTGACCTTGAAGGAAAAGTGGCAGTAGTGACAGGAGCAGGTAAAGGTATAGGTAAAGCACTTGCGATTGGACTTTCTGAGTTTGGTTGTGATGTAGTATTAGTTGCTCGCACACTTTCAGACCTTGAAAAAGTTGCTGATGAGATTGAGAAAAGAGGAAGAAAAGCATTGCCTGTGCCAACGGATGTTTCTAAGGAAGAGCAAGTTAATGCAATGGCAGAGAAAACAATAAAACATTTTGGTAAGGTTGATATACTTGTCAACAATTCAGGAGTAAGCGGAGATAAACCCGTGCTGAAAATGGACCTTGACTATTGGGAATGGGTAATGTCAGTCAACCTGCGTGGTCCTTTTCTTTGCTCAAAGGCGATTGGTGCTCATATGGCAAAACAGAGGCGCGGCAAGGTTATAAACATTTCGTCAATTACTTATCAGATGGCAATTCCAAATATGACATCTTACAGCGCTAGCAAAGCAGGGTTAGTGCAGTTTACAAAAGTTTTAGCCCTTGAGTGGGTGAAATACAATATTCAGGTGAATGCCGTATGTCCCGGCTATATTAGGACGCCGATGAATGAAGAATTTTTTGCTTCTGAAGCAGGCAAAAGAGTCATTGAAAAAACACTGCCAATGAAGCGGCTTGGCGAACCTGAAGAGCTAATCGGTTCTGTTGTCTATTTTGCATCACCTGCATCGGATTTCACTACTGGCGCAGTGCTTGTAGTTGATGGCGGGCAAATTTTAGGTAAATAGATGGATTTTGTTGACTCACTAATAAGAAATTTGTTAAAGCCAATAAGAAAAATTGTTCAAAAAAAATAGTTCGGAGGTCAGGAAATATGAGCATTATTATAGGAAGAAACAAAAATTTAAGAAAACTTTTAGAGTTTCAGGCAGAAGACAAACCGGACAAGGATTTTATAATTTTCATAGATAAAAATGATAATGTAGAAACACTGACTTACAAAGAGTTCAATAAAAAAGTTAATAAGCTTGCTAATGCTCTTCTTGATTTGGGCATTAAGAAAGGAGATTTCGTAACCTGCCATCTTCCAAATTCTACAGGCTTTTGTCTGACATGGTTTGCCACCTCCAAAATTGGTGCAATAATGATTCCAACTAACATTATGTCACGCCCCGATGAGATGGAGTATATGCTTAATCATTCAGAATCAGGCACAATTATAACGGATCCTGAATATATGGAGATGATAGATAGCATCAAAGGGAAATGTCCTAATCTTAAAAACATAATTTTATATAGGGCAGAAGAGGCGCCCGAAGGGGTTTTGCTCTTAAATGATATTTTGAAGGAATACCCTGATGAATTGAAAGAAATCGTTGATGTGGGACCTATGGATGTTTCTAATATGCTTTATACATCAGGAACAACGGCAAGGCCCAAAGGGGTTCTTCTAACTCACGGAAATTCCCTTTGGATTGGAGAAACGATGGCTTGCGAGCAGAAGTTGACTACAGAAGACAGACATATTTGCGTCCTTCCTCTCTTCCATGTAAATGCCCAGTATATTTCCTTTATGCCTACTATAACTGCTGGAGCGAGCATTATAATATGTGAAAGATTCAGCGCTTCTCGTTTCTTCAAATATGTTAGGGAATATGGGGCAACGATAACAAGTTTAGTTGCTACAAATGTGAGACAGCTTCTCGCACAGCCGCGCACTCCTTTTGACAGGGACCATAAAATGAGAAGAATCTGCTTTGCTATTGCTATTACTGACGAGCAATGGGATGAATTTGAAACGCGCTTCAACACGACACTTCACGACCTTTATGGCCTTACAGAAACATTGGCACCCTGCACATTTACCTGTATGCACGCAAAGAGAAAGAGGGGGTCTGTGGGATTACCAACATTTGGTGTTGAGATAAAGATAGTTGATGATAATAGGAATGAAGTCCCCATTGGTGAGGTAGGTGAAATAGCAGTCCATGGCACACCCGGAATTCAATTGATGAAGGGGTATTATAAGAACCCTGAAGCTACAGCAGAAGTGCTTGATGAGAATAACTGGTTCTATACAGGCGATTATGGCAAGATGGATGAGGATGGCTATGTGTACTTTATAGATAGAAAGAAGGATGTAATTAAAAGAGCAGGGGAAAACATTGCCGCACAAGAAGTTGAAAGAGTTTTGACAGAGCATCCTGCTATAGTGGAAGCCGCTGTGATAGGAGTTCCTGATGAAATGCGGGATTGGGCTGTAAAAGCATTCATTTTGTTAAAAGAGGGGATGTCGGTAACTGCTGATGAAGTGAAAGCATTCTGTGCTGAGCGGCTGGCAAAGTTCAAAGTGCCTGAATTCATAGAAGTTGTGAAGGAATTTCCAAAGACATCAATTGGAAAGATTCAGAAGAATATTTTGAAGAAAAGAGAACTTGAAAAGTATGAGAAGAAAAGCTAATTTCAAAAGCGTATGAAATATAAATTTGATTTGAAGGTTAGGCGTGTTGAAGAGAAACGCCTCGAAAATAGAGAAAAATTAGGAGAACTGCTTACTTCTCTTCGCAAAAGAAAAGGGAAAAAGTGGCAAGATTCCTTTATTGAAGCTGACAGAAATATCTATTTTGGCGGCTCGATTGAAATAGACAAAGATAAATGTATTGCTTGTGGCGCCTGTGCTGAAATTTGTCCAACAGGAGCAATAGAAGTTGATGACAAAGACGGCGTAAGGTATATCTACCATAAAATGCAGATATGCGTAGGCTGCAGGAAGTGCGAAAAGAGTTGTGATGATGATGCAATAAAAGCAAATCCGGGCCTAAATCTAAAAACTTTCTTTGAAGGCTCTCTTGAATTAAAGAAGGAAGCAGAGCTTATCCTTTGTGTCCAGTGCAAAAGACCTGTTGGGCCTAAGGCGGCAATAGAAAAGCTTAAAAAAATTCTTGAAGAAGAATCACATATCCATAGTGAACTTGATTTTTGTCAGAAGTGTAGAAAATGGAGAACAGCATATGAAGCTGTGCCAAGACTTTCAATCTTGATTGGCAGAACAGCTTCCGAAATATCAGGGAAGAAAGAAAGTGGTGAATAAAAAAGCAGGAAAAGAAGATTTTGTAAAAGAACCAACCACAGAAGAAAAAGAACTTGCCTTATTCATATGTACCTGTGCTGATGAAATTTCCAAGACAATAGATATTGAAAAAATTGTTGAAAGCATACAAACTGACAATACATTCAAAAGTGTGGTTATACATAATGCTCTTTGTCAGAAAGAGGGTATAAAATTTATAGCTGACAAGGTTAAAAGTGAGTTTATAGAGAAATTTGTAATTTCTGCCTGCTCCCCTCAGAGCATAGGAAAGATATTCAAAGAAGGGCTTGAAAGAGCAGGTATTAGTAGAAACTTTTACGAGATAGTCAATTTGAGAGAGGGATGTGCCTGGCCTCATTCGGATGATCCTAAAAATGCCACGAGAAAAGCTCTCGCAATGATTAAGACGGCTGCAAGAAGCATAGAGGCATCAGAAGAAAATAGAAAAGAAAGCCGCCAAATCTCAAATGAAGCCGTAGTAATTGGTGCAGGACCTGCCGGAATAGCTGCATCCTTTGAGTTGGCTGAAGCCGGAATCAAAACAATACTTCTTGAAAAAAAGCACTTTCTTGGCGGAATGGCGATGAAGTTAGGGATTGTTGCACCTACAAATGACTGCGGCTTGTGCACAGCTTTTCTTGATGTTGAGAATCTTGAAGTTTGCAGAAAATGCCTTTACAGGAGTAGAATCGACAATCAGCCTAATCTTAAAATACTTACTGGAACGAATATTACAGGAATAAAAGGAGAACCCGGGAATTTTCAAATTTCTGCTGAAGTTGAACCGCGTTATGTGGATGTTGAAAGATGCATTCTTTGTGGAAAATGCGAAGAAGTATGTCCTGTTGATGGTATCAAACGGAAACATTATTCAACGGTTTCGCGAAAAGCCGCTTATCTTCCATGGCCTCAAGCAATTCCACGGGCATATTTGATTGATAGGGAAAATTGCAGAGAGGGATGCAGAGAATGTGAAGATATCTGCCCAACTAAGGCAATAAATCTTAATGATACAAAAAGGAATGAGTTGTTTAATGCTGGTGCTGTAGTTATTGCTACCGGTATAAGCGAGTTTAAGCCAAATGCAGTAACTGAGTATGGCTTTGGAAGATATCAAAATGTGATTACTCAGCATGAATTAGGGCATCTGCTTAATCCGGAAGGGCATACTGAAGGTAAACTTATAAGGCCATCGGATGGAAAAGAAGCAAAAAATATTGTTATGATACAGTGCGTTGGGTCGCGTGACAGCAATTATAATGAATATTGCTCTGAAGTATGCTGCCTTTTTGCTATCAAACATGCCATTTTGATAAAAGAAAAAACAGACGCCGAGGTAACGATTTGTTATATCGATATAAGGACTCCCGGAAATTTTGAAAAATATTATATCGAAGCTCGTGATAAATGGGTCAATTTCGTAAAGGGTCGCCCTTCGAGAATTGAAGAAATCCCGGAAACTGCGAATCTTCTCGTTGAGGTTGAGGACATTACAATGAATCGCGACCTTCTTCTTGAAGCTGACCTTGTCGTCCTTTCCAGTGCTCTGCGTCCTGCAAAAGGGACTGATAAATTATCAGAGGTTTCCTGTCTTGATTTGAATGAATATGGTTTTATCAGGGAATATTACGGGAAAAACCGCGCCACTGAAACATCGTTGAAAGGAATTTATGCGGCAGGCTCCGTAACAGGACCAAAGAATATTCCTCTTTCTATTGCACAGGGAAGTGCGGCGGCAGCAAAAGCAATATCGCAGATTAAGAAGCAGAAAGCTGTAAAGGAAATTATGTGCGCTAAGATAGATGAAGAGCTTTGTATCAAATGTGGAATATGTGTAAATGTTTGTCCTGTGAGAGCAGTCGAAACTAAAGAAGAATTTACAGCAATAGATATTTTGGAAACACCTGAAGTGAATCCGGTGAAATGCGTCAATTGTGGACAATGTTCAGCATTTTGTCCAACAGGAGCTATTTGGGCAGGAAATTACAGAGAAGAGAATTTTATCTCCCAGATTGAAGAAATAATTCGTTCTGCTGATATCAAACCCAAAATACTTACATTCCTTTGCCTTGAATGTGCATATGCGGCTGTTGACCTTGTAGGGTTGAAGAAGATAAAATATCCACCCAATATCCTTCCATTGGGTGTGCCCTGTGCAGGGAAGGTTTCCTTGTTTGATATTTTCAAATCTTTCGAATGTGGGGCAGATGGCGTAATTGTTGGCGGTTGTGCTACATGTCACTTTAAAAACGGTAAGGATTATATGGTTTCACAAGTTGAATTTGGAAAGAAACTTTTGGATTCTATTGGGATCGAAAAAGAGAGATTGGAATATTTTACAACAGCTATTTCTGACCAAAGAAAATTTCTTGACATAGCAAAGAGAATGACTGAAAAAGTTAAAGCACTTTCATAAAATTTTTTATTCAAAAAAGAAGGGAGGTGAGACAGTAGAAGATAGAATAATAAGTTTCACCTAAATGTTTTTCCAACATTGAAATTTCCAATCTAATTTGAAGGGGGATCGATAATATGGAACAAACCAAGTTTATTATGATCAATCCGGAAAAGTGTTCGGGTTGCAGAACTTGTGAGATGGCTTGTTCTCTTTATAATGAGAAAGAGTGCAGTCCGTCTCTTTCAAGAATCCGGGTTGTAAGGAACGAAGCTATTGGAGATAGCTTCCCTGTTGGCTGTGCCCTCTGTTCGAAACCAGTGTGCGTAGAAGTTTGTCCAACTGGCGCAAACTCCATTGACCCGGAATTGGGAACGGGATTAATCAATGAAGAAATTTGCGTTGGTTGCAAGGCATGTGTAAGGGCATGTCCTTTTGGCGCTGCAGGAATTAGCTACAGAACAGGAAAAGCATATAAGTGCAATCTTTGCGGCGGCGACCCGATGTGTGTAAAACATTGCCCAACCAAATGTCTCGAATATGCACCTCTTGAGCTAACAGTAAGGCACCGCAGGCGTGCACTTGCTGATGACGTAATTGCTAAGTTAAAAGGGGAGGGCTAATAATATGTATGGATGGAGAGGAAAAAGAATTCGTTTCAATTTAACCAAAGGCACCTGGGATGTTGAGGAAACACCTTATGAGTATAGGCGTAAATGGTTAGGCGGCAGAGGTTACAATTCCGAAGTTTTGTATAACAGCGTCGGACCAGATGTTGACCCATTATCACCTGAAAATGTCGTTTGTCTTGGCGTTGGTCCTATGTCAGGCACATTTGGACCTTCAACAGGTAGAGTTACGGTTACCGCAAAATCGCCCTTAACAGGCGGATTCGGTGATTCTAATATGGGCGGACACTGGGGCGCTGAATTGAAGTTTGCCGGCTATGAACAGATTATTCTTGAAGGAAAAGCTCCGAAACCGTCTTATATTTGGATTGATGATGACAAAATCGAAATCAGAGATGCTTCCCACATTTGGGGAAAGTATCCAAGAGATGCTGATGCGATAATCAAGGAAGAATTAGGCGACAAAGATATTCATATAGTAACAATTGGACCTGCCGGTGAAAACCTCGTCCGTTTTGCCTGCACATTCAATGACTGTTATAGGGCGGCAGGAAGAACAGGACATGGTGCTGTAATTGGCTCGAAAAATATCAAAGCAATCGCTGTTAGGGGAACAGGCGGCGTCAAGATTGCAAATCCGGAAGAATATTTCAAGATTTGCAGTGAATGGCGCGAAACAATGCGCACCGACCCAATGGCACAGGGCCTTCTCAACTACGGCAGTTTGATTCTCATTATGCCATGTAACTATGAAATGGGTTGGTTCCCATGGAAGAACCTCAAATATGGATATCATCCAGATGCAAGAAACATTTCTGGTGAAGTTTGGTCTAAAAAACATCTGAGACACAAAGAAGGATGTTTCTCCTGCGCTATCTGCTGTGGTATAGTTTCTGAAATTAGAGAAGGCAAATATAAAGGAGAATATACAGGCGGACCTGAATATGAAGCCGCTGTGCCGACAGGACCAAGAGTTGGCATCATCGATTCAGAAACGACTCTGCACAATGCTGTGCTGACCAACAATTTTGGAATGGATGCCATTGAAGCTGGAGCCGCAATTAGCTGGGCAATGGAATGCTGGGAGAAAGGATACTTGACAGCTAAAGATACTGGCGGCCTCGAGCTTACATGGGGAAATGCAGAAGTCGTCGATAAACTTCTCCGTATGATGACCTATAGAGAAGGTTTTGGTGACATTCTTGCAGAAGGTCCATGGAGAGCATCACAGAAACTTGGTATTGGTGAAGACTGTCTCGTTGTTACAAGAGGTATGAGTCTGCCGGGAGACGACCCAAGAGGTCTGGGTTTCGGCTACGGGCTTAGCTTTGCAGTTGGTACAAGAGGCGGATGTGACCACTTGCGTTCTCTCTGCTGTCTTGAACTTTCAGGCTACCTCTATCCTGGACTCAACAAGAAGATAGTTGGGACAGAAGAGTGTTCGAAACCGCTTGTCACAGCAGGAAAACCAAAGATGGTTTATTGGGAAGAAAATCAGAAAGCGTTTGTTGACAGCTTGCAGGTTTGCTGTTTCAACACCCACTGGTCATATGGCTGCAGAAACGAACACCTTGTTCCAATGTTAAATGCAGTAACAGGTCTTGACTTCACTGAAGATGAGCTGATGACGATTGGTGAGAGAATATACAACCTTGAAAGGGCATATTGGGCAAAGATGCTCAGTGGTAAATATGAGGATACAGTGCCAAGAAGATTTACTCACGAGCCGATGCCTGAAAACCCTGCGGCAAGCTCAGGTAAGGTTCTGCCTCTCGATGAAATGCTCCCTGAATACTACAAACTGCGTGAATATGACCCTGAGACAGGATTTCCGGGAGAGAAGAAACTGAAAGAACTTGGACTTGAAGATGTTGCCGAAGAATTGAAGCCGTATAGGAAAAAATATATCGAGCTTCATAAAGGCAAAAAAGGCGGAAAGAAGAAAAAGTAGTTTGAAAAAAGAAGATGACAAAGGGGAGAAAAATATTCTCCCCTTTTCTTTCTTATTTAATGAATCAATAGGTAAATATTAAACAATTAGTAGTGGGAAGTCGCATATGAAGATTAAAGTAAGATACTATAACTTGACACTCGATATTACAAAGAAAGTCGAAGAAGAAATCGATATTCCTGAAAACTCTACGGTAAATGATGCAATCAAAATAGTCTGCCAGAAATATGGATATGCATTTGAACAAAGGGTTACTCTTACAATGGATTCAATGGAAGGAAAAGTTCAAAGGGCAAATGTATATCTAAACAACAGGCCTGTAGATTATGAATATGAGTATCCAGAGAAGCTAAATACGAAGTTGAAAGAAGGAGACATCCTTTCCTTTGGCTCACTTATCGGTGGGGGGAATTAGATTTAGTATTTAGGGCTTCAAGACATCTATTTGAATTGATAGGTGCTATTGTTTTTCTTATAAAATGATACTATAATTTATTTTGATTGTTTCCCAGAAACTTAAATCCATTATTCCTCTCTTTTTTTTCTTCCACTGATGCCTTTATTATGTTTGATTATTGTCTTAAAATGAGAAATAAACTTAAAAAAATGAATTTTAATAAATATGAATCAAAGTACAGCTCAATACCGCATTAAGATTTATCTTGTTTTCCTATTGTGCTTGTTTTTTACAGTCGATGCAATTTCACTTTATATCAATGTTAAAAAAACACGCCAACAGTTTCATACATTTGCACAAAATAGAGGCCAAGCATTTTTCAAGGCTTTTGTCGTAGCACGGCGGTGGAATGCTATGCATGGAGGAGTTTATATATTTGTTACGGAAAATTCCCAGCCGAATGTGTATCTTGAAGACCCTTTGAGAGATATTGAAACTAAAGAAGGAATGAAGCTTACAAAGGTAAATCCTGCATATATGACAAGAATGATATCGGAATATCTTAAAAACGATTCCGAAGTTCATATTCACTTGACCAGCCTAAAACCTTTGAATCCCTCAAATAAACCTGATCAATGGGAAGCTAAGATGCTGAAAAAATTTGAAGAGGGTATGAGTGAAGTTTCTGATGTAACAAATCAAAAGGGGGTTGAAATTTTTCGCTATATGGCTCCACTTCTTGTTGAAGAATCCTGCCTAAAATGCCATGAGAAACAAGGTTATAAAATAGGCGATGTTAGAGGAGGACTCAGTGTTAGTTTCCCATATACATCATATCAAAATGCCACATCGGAAGCATTAAAAAGAATCTATATTATTCATATACTTTTTTTTATTATTTTTGCTCTGATAATTTATTATCTCGGACGCTTTATTGTGAGAAATATAGCGGCCCTTGAAGAAAGTATTGCGCATATCAATCAACTTGAAGGAATTTTGCCCATATGTTCATCGTGTAAGAAAATCAAGGATGAGAAAGGTGAATGGCAGATGCTTGAATCATATATGAGAAGAAGTAGTGATGTGAAATTTTCGCATGGGCTCTGTCCTGATTGCGCGAAGAAACTATATCCTGATTATTACAAAAATGATTTGGGAAAAAAGGGTTCTGATGATTTGTAAAGCATCTTTTATGTAAGAACAAAAAACTATGAATTACACCCTGACCACACATTTTCTTCATCTTTAAAGAAATGGATTTCCTTCATTTTTATGTCTAAAGCTATATCGCTTCCCGTTTTTCCCTGAAATTGCTTGGGACATTTAATAACCAACTTTTTTTCGAGTCCTTCAATATCGATGTATGCAAGGATCTCTGAACCTAAATTTTCCAAGTTTCTTATTTTTCCCCTAATATTTCCTTTGTCTATATAAAATGATTCAGATCGTATTCCCATAATTATTTTTTCCCCTTCAATTTCTTTAAGTTTCGTTGAGGTTCCAATTTCCAGTGAAAAATTTCCGCTCTTGAAGAAAAATCTTCCTTCTTCATTCACTAAATATCCTTCGATAAGATTTATTTCAGGAGTGCCTATGAATTGTGCTGTAAAAAGATTTTTAGGTGAATTATAGAGTTCATCTGGAGTGCCTATCTGTTGTATTTCTCCTTTGTTGAGTAAGATAATCTTGTCTGCCATTGTCATAGCTTCAAATTGATCATGAGTTACATAGATTATTGTGGTTTGTAATTTGTTATGGAGGTCAATTATTTCTCTTCTCATTTTTGAGCGAAGGCGGGCATCGAGATTCGAAAGTGGTTCATCAAAAAGAAATAGTTTGGGATTTCTCACAATAGCCCTGCCGAGCGCTACTCGCTGTCTCTCTCCTCCTGATAATTGTCGGGGTTTTTTCTTTAGATGATTCTCTATTTTTAATAGTTTTGCCGTGGAAATTACTCGTTCTTCTATTTCTTTTTTTCCCATTTTCTGCATTTTTAAGGGGAAAGCCATATTTTCAAATATTGACATATGGGGATAAAGGGCATAGCTTTGAAATACCATTGCAATATTTCTTCTTTGCGGAGGAATATTTGAAATATCATTTTCCAAGAAGATCTTACCGCTGTCTTGACGCTCGATGCCTGCTATAATCTTTAAAAGAGTAGTTTTACCACATCCCGAGGGACCGAGTATTACACAAAACTCTCCTTTTTCGACTTCGAAACTTATTTTTTTCAGTATTGATGAATCTGAAAATGATTTCGATATATTTTCGATCAATAAGTAATTCATAGATCATCATTCCTTTACAGCGCCTGCTGAAAGTCCAGATACTATTTGTTTTTGAAAAAACATTACTAAAATTACCAGTGGGATTGTAGCTATTGTCGAAGCTGCGGCTATTTCTCCCCAAGGCATTGTATATTGTCCCTGAAAAAGGGCAATCCCTACAGGAAGAGTGCGATACTTTTCTTCAGTCATAACTAAAAGAGCAAAGAAGAATTCATTCCATGCATATATGAAAACAAGTATAGAGGCCGTGAATATACCCGGCAAAGACAAGGGAGCAATTATTTTTAAAAGCACCTGAATATGACTGCATCCATCTATCATTGCCGCTTCTTCGATTTCTTTTGGAAGTTTGTCAAAAAAGGACGCAAGTATCCAGATGCCCAACGGAAGAGTTAAAGTTACATATGGCAGAATCAATCCTTGATAGCAGTTAAGCCATCCGAAGAAATCAAGAATGCGCCAGATAGGTCCTGCTATTGAGATTTGAGGAAACATCGATGATGCCAAAATAATGCCCATAATTAATCTTTTCCCCTTGAGTTTAAGGCAGGCAAGAGCATAGCCGGCAAGGCTTGAAATGAATATCGTTATGATGGTTGTGCATCCAGCAACGAGCAAACTGTTTTTTATGTATAGAAAGATATCATAATTACTTATAGTTGATTGATAAAATTGCATATTGAAAGAAGGAATGAATATAGGGGGAATAGATGATATTTCTATTTCCCTCTTAAATGATGTGCTGACAAACCAGAGAAAAGGGAATATGCTAACTAAAACTACAACGGCTGTAGTTAAAAGAAATGTCAACTTGTAACTTATGTTTTTCATAGTCTTTTTTCCATTAAAGTTTTTCCAAGCATCCTAATGTAAAGAAGGGACAAACAAAAAATTATTAAAAAAATTATTACTGAAATCGTGGAACCATAACCCACAAATCCTTCTGCAAAGATTTTTTTATAACCGTAAAATTGCAATACATTTGTAGCGTCACCGGGCCCTCCCTGTGTCATTACAAAAACGAGGTCGAAAACTCTAAAAGCATCAATAGTCCTGAAAAGCAAAGCTACCAGTATTGTGGGCTTTAGAAGAGGAAGGGTGATTTTTATAAATTGATACCATCTGCTGGCACCGTCGATTTTTGCAGCTTCATATAAATCTTCAGGTATTATCTGAAGTCCCGCAAGAATAATCAAAGCCGCAAATGAAGAGGATTTCCATATATCTGCTGCAGCAATTGAAAAAAAAGCAAGAGTAGGATTTGCAAGCCAAGCTTTGTATGAATCAGTATGAGCACCAAAAAGAAGAAAGTTTGCAAATCCGTACTGGTCGTTGAAAATAAATCGCCACATTTGAGAGGAGACGACTGTAGGAATTGCCCATGGTATTAAAATTGCAGCTCTGATGAAGCCTCGCCATTTAAAGGTGTTATGCATAACTAACGCTATAACTATGCCAAAGAGTATTTCGAAAAAAGTTGTAATAATGACAAAGGCAAATGTTATTAAAAATGAATGTAGCGCTATTTTGTCTCTTAATAGAGCTGTATAATTGGCAAACCCTACAAATGCGCCGACTGATATATTTTTCCATAGTGATAGTTTGAAAAAGCTCAGAAAAAATGAATATAAGATTGGATATATTGAAAAAATAGCCAGAAAGAGAAAAGCGGGAAGAAGCAAAAAAAAGGCAAATGTCTTTTCCTTCTTAATAAGAACGCTTCCCTTCACTTTACACCTTTGAGTCGAGGAAAGGAAAATTACATCTATTTTTAAATTATTCAATCAGTAGAGTTTTTTTTCAATATTAAAAGCTATTTTCTCTTGAGTATTTTTTTCATTTCCTCTGAAGTGAAGATTGCTTCTTTTCTTATATTAATATTGCTGCTCGATATTGCCTTGCTAAAAAATCGTTGAAGAATGTTTGAAATGGCTGGATAAAAAGGAGTGGCGGGCCTTGGGTATGAAGAAAAAAATACTTCTCTCATCTGTTCAAAATGAGGATTTTTTTTGATAATGTCTTCATCATTATAGAGTGATTTTCGTGTCGGTGGTATTCCTGCTTTTATTGCAAGAAATTTCTGTATTTTTTCACTTGTCATAAATTCTACAAACTTCCATCCTTCACTTTTCTTTTTTGAAAATGCGCTCAATCCAAGTTGCCATCCGCCTAAAGTGGAATAACTTTTATTACCATTGAAATGAGGAATTTTAGTTATTCCCACTTTACCAACGATGCGAGAGCGCGCTGGATTATTAACAATTTCCCAGGCATAGGGCCAGTTTCTATGAAATATGGCTTTACCCTGAAGAAAAATATCAAGTGATTCCTGCTCTTGATATGCCAAAGCACCCGGAGGTGAAAGCTCCTTTATAATTTTATCTCTTACAAAGCGAATAGCATTCAATGCCGGCTCTTCTGTGATTTTAGGAGTTAATGTTGTTTCATCGATGATTTTGCTCCCATTTGAGAGAATGAATTCCATCATATTACAGACAAGCCCTTCATATTGTTTGAACTGACCTGAAAATCCATAGATGTTTTTCTTCTGTTTTTTTTCAGCTTTTACTATTTTTTGCGCTATCATATATAGTTCTTCCCATGTCTGAGGAGGTTGAGTATTATATTTTTCAAGAAGATCTTTTCTATAATAGAGTAATCCGGCATCAGTAAATAGGGGAATTCCGTAAAGTTTTCCATTGTAGGTATTTGCATCAATAGTGCTTTCAATAAACTTATCTTTTTCCTTATTGTTTATATAATTGTCCAATGGTTCCGCCCAACCTGCTGCTGCAAATTCAGCAGGCCAGATGACATCCATAAAGAAAACATCAACATCTGCACTCTTGTTTTTGAGCTTTTGTGTTAGAAGGTCATGGAATGCAGTCGTTGAATGAGGAGCAAATTCTCGTTTTATTTTTATTTGGGGATGTTCTTTTTCAAAAAGTTTTATGGCTTCGTCCCAAACTTTTGGTTGGTCGGGCATGAAAGTAACAAAATGGATTTCAGTTATTTCTGATTTTTTATTTTCATTTTTTTTACAGGAGATGAGTGAAAAAAATATTATTCCGGAAAAGAGAATAAAAAAGAAAAAATGCTTTTTTGGATTTTCTTTGTTTCTCAAGATAAACATAACTGTTTTGGTTATATGATAAAAAAGCGCAAGTCAAGATTTCAAATAATTGTCTTTGTAGAATAGTTTTGCCGGACATCTTCTATAATCGCGATTTACCAAAATTAAATGGAATCGATAACTTTTTTTCTAAAAAATTTTAGATATATTTTTTAAATCATCTTCAAATTTTTTTCATTAAATAGCTTATGATTTTAAAAAAAAGCAAGATATCCATTATAGAGGTGTTATGACAGTCATATAGAGTTTCAAAAAATTAGTAAATTATTCTGAAGCTAATAAGATAAACAATTTAGAACTAAATTCAGGAAAAATTT